>NZ_JBWKYF010000173.1:0-514 GCF_059423605.1 Variovorax sp. GW460-12-1-14-LB1 | reverse complement strand
GAGCCGGCTGGCTCGCAAAGAGGGTGGGTCAATATTCGATGGAAATCGCGGGTCAGGATTCCATGGAAATCAACAGCGATAGGCTCATACGCTTTCATCTGGCACCCGTAGATGGCTATGGAGCCTTGATGCCAAACAAGGCTAGCCCCAAGGATGAACCCGAGAGTTTGGCCTCATTGCAAAGCCGACTGAATGTCCAAGCCGCGGCCGGCGTCTCCTCCGGTTTAACTGTGCAGGAATATCGCAGGCGCAGTGTCGAAGTGCATCGATATGCACTTCGGCGGGCGGCCGGGACGTGCGAAGGCTGCGCGCACCCTGGCCCATTTGTCGATATTGATGGCAATAACTTCCTTGAAGTGCATCACTTGACCAGACTCGCCGATGAGGGGCCAGATACGCCAGCCAATGTCGCCGCCATTTGCCCCAACTGCCATCGACGTGTTGATTTCCATGGAATCCTGACCCGCGATTTCCATCGAATATTGACCCACCCTCTTTGCGAGCCAGCCGGCTC
>NZ_JBWKYF010000172.1:0-608 GCF_059423605.1 Variovorax sp. GW460-12-1-14-LB1 | reverse complement strand
ACCAGCGCCGCGTTCTGCTGCGTCACCTGGTCCATCTGCGTGATCGCCTGGTTGATCTGCTCGATGCCCGAGGTCTGTTCCTGGCTCGCCGCCGTGATCTCGCCCATGATGTCGGTCACGCGCTTGACGCTGCCGACGATCTCTTCCATCGTGCGGCCGGCTTCTGCGACTTGCTTGCTGCCTTCTTCGACCTTTTCTACCGAGTCGCCGATCAACGTCTTGATTTCCTTGGCGGCGGCTGCGGAGCGTTGGGCGAGGCTGCGGACTTCCGAGGCGACAACAGCAAAGCCTCGACCTTGTTCACCGGCGCGTGCTGCTTCAACCGCCGCGTTCAGTGCCAGGATGTTGGTCTGGAATGCAATGCCATCGATCACGCCGATGATGTCGACGATCTTCTTGGACGATGCATTGATCGAGCCCATCGTGTCCACGACCTGAGACACGACCGCCCCACCCTTCACAGCGACTTCCGAAGCAGAGACGGCCAGCTGGTTCGCCTGCCGCGCGTTGTCCGCGTTCTGCTTCACCGTCGAGGTCAGCTCTTCCATCGACGCCGCCGTCTGCTCCAGCGAGCTGGCTTGCTCTTCGGTACGCGACGACAGGTCCTG
>NZ_JBWKYF010000171.1:0-629 GCF_059423605.1 Variovorax sp. GW460-12-1-14-LB1 | reverse complement strand
GGGAAGTACGCCACCCGGGACTACGACTACACCCGGCCCAGGGCGGATCTGAGTGTTTCTCGAAGCGACCCGCGCCCCACTGGACAGGCCGAGGGCGAGGTTTACCAGTGGCATGCCCCGGGAGCTGGGGGTAGTCACTACGCCCAGCCCAACGCGGGAACCGATGCAAGCACTGATCCTCACGGAGAAGGCCACTTGCTCTCCCTGCTGCGCATGCAGGCACTGCGCACCCACGGCGCCCGGGCCCAGGCCAGTGGCAACCTCAGAGGCATGGTGCCCGGATGCACCTTCCAGCTGAAGAAGCACCCGAGGGAGTCGGCCAACGCCGAATACCTGATCCTGGACACCCGCCTCCTCATCGAGGACGTGGCTGAAGACAGCCAGAACCGCGAAGCCAGTCCTGACCGCAAGCAGCAATGGCGCGTGCAGGTGGACTTCACGGCCCACCCGGTCACAGAGCCCCTGCGGCCCGAGCCGACCCAGCCCAAGCCCGCCATGGTCGGCCCGCAGGTGGCGCTGGTGGTGGGCCCCGAGGGCCAGAACCTGTGGACGGACGAGCTGGGGCGCATCAAGGTGCAGTTCCCCTGGGACCGCCAGGGACAGAAGAACCAGCACAGCAGCTGCTGGGT
>NZ_JBWKYF010000170.1:0-652 GCF_059423605.1 Variovorax sp. GW460-12-1-14-LB1 | reverse complement strand
CCGCCACCACCACCGCCTCCCCCACCGCAACCTGCCAGCAATGCCGCTGCGATGCACGCCGCACCGAATGCAAAAGAGAACTTCTGGCTCATCACGTGTGCTGCCCTCGTTTCAGCCCCGGCGCACTGCGTCCCGCAGGCCGGTGCGCGAGGATGCCACAGTTGAGAAACAAACGTGAAGCACAAAAAAGCCCGCCTGCATTTCTGCAGGCGGGCTGTGCTCGGAATGCGACGCGAGGTCGAATTACTGCAGCTTGATCTCGACGTCGACGCCGGCCGGCAGGTCGAGCTTCATCAGCGCGTCCACGGTCTTGTCGGTAGGGTCGACGATGTCCATCAGGCGCTGGTGCGTGCGGATTTCCAGCTGGTCGCGCGACGTCTTGTTGACGTGCGGCGAACGCAGGATGTCGAAACGCTTCATGCGGGTCGGCAGGGGCACCGGGCCCTTGACGATCGCGCCGGTGCGCTTGGCGGTGTCCACGATTTCAGCGGCCGACTGGTCGATCAGCTTGTAGTCGAATGCCTTCAGGCGGATGCGGATCTTTTGCTTGGTAGCCATGGTGATTCCTTTGCGTCCGGCTTAGATGTCGAGGATCTTGGCCACGACGCCCGAACCCACGGTACGGCCGCCTTCACGGATGGCGAAGCGCAGG
>NZ_JBWKYF010000169.1:0-889 GCF_059423605.1 Variovorax sp. GW460-12-1-14-LB1 | reverse complement strand
CCTGCCCTCAGGCCGTTGGCATGCCTGGCGCAGTCGTGTCGTGCGGGCAGATGTCGGACAACCCTTAACCGAAGCGGCCGTCCAATACGCGCGACGTACCGTATGTCGGCTTGTGGGACCATGCCATGCCCCATCGAAGCGTCGCTGATGCAACCCACTTCCGCGCTAACGATGAGCCCGCCGCCCAACCGACGACAACCAAAGGCACGTAAACACCCAGTTGCCGGTCGCTAGGCGCGTTAGCTCATACACACACTCAACCACGAGCATCGACATCGACATCGAACTCTCGGTGACGGTGCCTTCATACGTCGACAGTAGCGCGTCTCGTCCGTGCGCCGGGAAATGATGCAGCGCTGGGCCAACCACCTGGACGAGCTTCGGATCGGCGCGGACGTTATCCCTATCAATCATGCTGCGAAACCACAGCCACATCCTGCTCACTGCCGTAAGCGCTACTCCATTCCCTCCGGCGGCGATGTGCTGAAAGAGACTGAGGCGATCAAAGAGCTGCCGTAGCGTGGTGCCAGAAAGCTAAAGCGGCAGGACTTCAAACGCCCTGCACGAGCAATCGACAGCAAGACATCGAACTGCCTCAACGACAACTCCATCCCTGCCTGTAGCTTGGGCTTCATGCCAGTAATCGAGCCAACGCTTGGGATCTCAGCTCTGCCTGCGGCAGGAGAGGTCGAGCCGATGATCTGAAAGTCAAACGCAAGAACGCCATTGACAGCCTCCGTGAGTGTGCCTCCGACCGTCATGTAGATTTGTTCCTCGCGCCTGCGCTCCTCAATCGCTTTGCCACCTTGGGACTGTTGATTTCCATGGAATCCTGACCCGCGATTTCCATCGAATATTGACCCACCCTCTTTGCGAGCCAGCCGGCTCA
>NZ_JBWKYF010000168.1:0-911 GCF_059423605.1 Variovorax sp. GW460-12-1-14-LB1 | reverse complement strand
GGCGAAGGGAGTAGATGCGGGGCCGGCTACGGGGCTGGGGCTCTGGCGGGATGCGGCGGGAAAGTGCCGTCGACGCCCAGAATCGATCGGAGCTGGGGCGGCGGGCCTGGTCGCAAGTTCCGGTCGGTATCGGAGCGCAGGCTGACCTCGTTGATCGGCCGTCCGATCGCGCCTTCAATCTCCTTCGGCCAATCGACTTTCTGCGCTGTCCACACTGTCAGGCCGTTGAAGAACGGCTATACCAGATAGATCAAACCTCTGGTGGTGGGCCGGGGCGCAGCCTGCGGTAGGTGTCGGCGCGAAGGTCAAGCTCGTTGATCAATCGACCGATGGCTTGCTTGATCTCTTCGGGCCACTCGACCTTCTGTGCGGTCCAGACGGTCAAGCGGTTGAAGAACAACCACAGCATGTACAGCGGCACTGTGACAGGCATGCTGATGTACTTGAGTAAGGTCTTCCAAGGCTGCTCTTTCCAGCGCCGCCCCGGCTGGTCAAGAAAAGGGACGACCGCACCGAAGTCGCTCCAGGGCACATACGCACCCGTGTTTGACACCGGAGGGAACTCACCCTGCACCAGCGGCGCAGCGCCTTGCTCCATGTAGCGGCGGATGTACTCCCACAGGGCTGGCACGAAGTCGACGCTGGCAAAGGTGAAGCTGTCGACGATGGTTGGGTCGTCCGCGCTCTTGCGCACGAGGAAGACGAGGTGGTGCACGCGGCTGGCCGTGGCTGTGCTGGCTTGTAGCGTGGTGTGATGCTCGGCGTCGACCAGATCCCAGTCGTAAGCAACAAGGCTGGAGTTTCGAGGGCCGAAGAAGCGCCAGCGGCGGGCACCTGGGCTGCTGCCGGTTTCAAAGACACCTTGTTAAGGTGTGAAATGAAACCGGAGGTGGTTCATGGGAACGAGAAGG
>NZ_JBWKYF010000167.1:0-1203 GCF_059423605.1 Variovorax sp. GW460-12-1-14-LB1 | reverse complement strand
GAAAAATGGCAAAAGGTAAATTCACCCGCACCAAGCCGCACGTGAACGTGGGCACGATCGGTCACGTTGACCACGGCAAGACCACGCTGACGGCTGCGATCGCCACCGTGCTGTCGGCCAAGTTCGGCGGCGAAGCCAAGGCTTACGACCAGATTGACGCAGCGCCTGAAGAAAAGGCCCGCGGCATCACGATCAACACCGCGCACGTCGAGTATGAAACGGCCAACCGCCACTACGCACACGTGGACTGCCCCGGCCACGCCGACTACGTGAAGAACATGATCACCGGCGCTGCCCAGATGGACGGCGCCATCCTGGTGTGCTCGGCCGCTGACGGCCCGATGCCCCAGACCCGTGAACACATCCTGCTGGCTCGCCAGGTGGGCGTGGGCTACATCATCGTGTTCCTGAACAAGTGCGACATGGTCGACGACAAGGAACTGCTCGAGCTGGTCGAAATGGAAGTTCGCGAACTTCTCGACAAGTACGAATTCCCCGGCGACGACACCCCCATCATCCACGGCTCGGCCAAGCTCGCCCTGGAAGGCGACAAGGGCGATCTGGGCGAAGGCGCCATCATGAAGCTGGCCGAAGCCCTGGACACGTACATCCCCACGCCTGAGCGCGCTGTGGACGGCACGTTCCTGATGCCCGTGGAAGACGTGTTCTCGATCTCAGGTCGCGGCACCGTGGTGACCGGCGCTGTCGAGCGCGGCGTGATCAAGGTCGGCGAAGAAATCGAAATCGTCGGTATCCGCCCCACCGTCAAGACCACCTGCACCGGCGTGGAAATGTTCCGCAAGCTGCTGGACCAAGGTCAAGCTGGCGACAACGTCGGCGTGCTGCTGCGCGGCACGAAGCGCGAAGAAGTCGAACGCGGCCAAGTGCTGTGCAAGCCCGGCTCGATCAAGCCGCACGTGCACTTCACCGCCGAGGTGTATGTCCTGTCCAAGGACGAAGGCGGCCGTCACACGCCGTTCTTCAACAACTACCGTCCGCAGTTCTACTTCCGCACGACGGACGTGACCGGTGCGATCGAGCTGCCCGCGGACAAGGAAATGGTCATGCCCGGCGACAACGTCAGCATCACCGTCAAGCTGATCAATCCGATCGCGATGGAAGAAGGCCTGCGCTTCGCCATCCGTGAAGGCGGCCGTACCGTGGGTTCGGGCGTCGTGGCCAAGATCCTCGACATCTAAGCCG
>NZ_JBWKYF010000166.1:0-1239 GCF_059423605.1 Variovorax sp. GW460-12-1-14-LB1 | reverse complement strand
TGGGCTGCTGCCGGTTTCAAAGACACCTTGTTAAGGTGTGAAATGAAACCGGAGGTGGTTCATGGGAACGAGAAGGCAATTCAGCCGAGAGTTCAAGCTTGAGGCTGTCAAGCTGGTGAAGGAACGAGGCGTGTCGGTGGCGCAGGCTGCACGCGACCTCGATGTGCACGAGAACGTGCTGCGCAAATGGGTACGTGAGGCGACTGCGGACCCGCAGCAGGCGTTCCCTGGTCATGGCGTGATGAAGCCCGAACAGGCTGAGCTGGAGCGTTTGAGGAAGGAGAACGCCAAGCTGCGCATGGAGCGTGACCTGTTGAAAAAAGCGGCGGCCTACTTCGCCAAGGAGTCGATGTGAAGTTCGGCTTCGTTGCGAAACACCGAGGGACGTGGCCGTTGGCAATGATGTGCGAGGCGCTCGGTGTCTCGCGAAGCGGCTTCTATGCGTGGCTTAGCAGGCCCCGAAGCCAACGCAGTCTGGAAGACGAGGTGCTCGGCAGCCAGGTGCGTCAGAGTTTCCTGGGCAGTGACCGCACCTATGGTGCCCGGCGCGTGTGGCATGACGTGCTGGCACTCGGTCAGCGATGCGGATTGCACCGCATTGAACGGCTCATGCGTCAACAGGCCCTGCGTGCGAGGCCACGACGCAGAGGCTTGCCGCAAGACCGAGGCCAGCGCAGCGCTATCGCCGACAACGTGTTAGACCGGCAGTTCCAGGCTGATGCGCCCAACCAGAAGTGGGTGGCCGACTTCACGTACATCTGGACGGCCGAGGGCTGGCTGTATGCCGCTGCGGTGCTCGACCTGTACTCGCGTCGCATCGTCGGCTGGTCGATGCAGGACAGCATGACCTCGCAACTCGTGGCCGATGCGTTGATGATGGCCGTGTGGCGCCGGGGCAAGCCGGTCGCGTTGCTGCATCACTCCGATCAAGGAAGCCAATACACCAGCGAGCACTTCCAGGAGCTGCTCAAGGAGCAAGGCATCACCTGCAGCATGAGCCGCGCGGGCGAGGTCTGGGACAACTCGGCCATGGAGAGCTTCTTCAGTTCACTGAAGACTGAGCGCACGGCTAGAAAGGTGTACCGGACCCGGGAACAGGCCCGCGCTGATGTGTTCGATTACATCGAGCGGTTCTACAACCCGACGCGTCGTCACTCGACGCTCGGCTACGTCAGTCCGATACAGTTCGAGAAAGCTCAAAAAGCTTAGGTCGGTGTCCACGAAACCGGCAGCAGCCCA
>NZ_JBWKYF010000165.1:0-1333 GCF_059423605.1 Variovorax sp. GW460-12-1-14-LB1 | reverse complement strand
TGGAGCGGCCCCCTGAATCTGAGGACACGGTTCCCCTCTTAAACTAAGAGGTAGTCAAATGACCGTGTTTATGACTAACACTAACAACGAGATCGCGGCGGAGGTTGTCGGGCCCGAGCGGCGCCGGCGCTGGTCACTGCAGGAGAAGCTGCAGATGGTCAGGGAAAGTTATGAATCAGGGAAGTCGGTCTCAATGGTCGCCCGGCGTCACGCAGTGAACCCGAACCAGCTGTTCCAATGGCGCAAGTTGCACCAGGAAGGAGCCCTGTCGGCGGTGTCCGCGGGCGAGGCGGTGGTGCCGGCCTCGCAATTGGCCGAAGCGCTGCGGGAGATCAAGGCGCTGCAACGGATTCTGGGCAAGAAGACGCTGGAGAACGAGATCCTGCGAGAAGCGGTGGAGTACGGCCGCTCAAAAAATCTGATTGCGCGCTCACCATTGCTGCCGGGGGACGACCGTTGAAGCGGGTCTGTGAAGTCCTCGGTGTGGCGCGCTCGGGGGCAACGAAGCGACGAGCTCGGCCTTCGGATTGGCGCGATGGCCGGTGTGCCCGCCGCATGGACGATGCGGGCCTGTTGACCGAGTTGCGCGAGGCGGTGGAACACCTGCCCAGCTACGGCTATCGGCGCGCCTGGGGCGTGCTGCGTCGCCAGCGCGAGGCCCGCCAGGCGCCCGCGGTCAACCTCAAGCGCGTGTATCGGGTCATGCGCATGCACGGGCTGCTGCTGGCACATCAGCCAACACCCCCGCGTTCGCGGCGCCGTCATGAAGGTCGGGTGGCCGTCGACACGAGCGATCAACGCTGGTGTTCCGACGGCTTCGAGTTCAGGTGCGACAACGGCGAGCCCGTGCGCACTACCTTCGCGCTGGACTGCTGCGACCGCGAAGCGATGAGCTGGGCGGCCACCACGGGTGCGCAGACGGGCGACATCGTGCGCGACGTGATGCTCGCAGCCGTCGAGCGTCGCTTCGAGCAGGCACTACCATGCGAGACCATCGAGTGGCTGACCGACAACGGCTCGCCCTACATTGCCGAGCGCACCCGCGCCTTCGCGCTGGACCTCGGGCTGCTGCCCTTGACGACGCCGGTGTGCTCGCCGCAGAGCAACGGGATGGCCGAGTCGTTCGTCAAGACCATGAAGCGCGACTACGTCGCCTTCATGCCCAAGCCCGATGCGCGCACGGCCATCCAGAACCTGGCACTCGCCTTCGAGCACTACAACGAGCATCATCCCCATAGCGCACTGAAGTACCGCTCGCCCCGAGAGTTCAGGCGCGCGAAATATTCCTTAAACCAAGGGTGACTTGGTGTCCTCGGATACGGGAAGCACTCCA
>NZ_JBWKYF010000164.1:0-1478 GCF_059423605.1 Variovorax sp. GW460-12-1-14-LB1 | reverse complement strand
CCTTTCTTTTGCCTACGTTTCTTTGGCGAAGCAAAGAAAAGTAGGTCGCCTGCCGGGGCGAGACCCGGCCTCGGGAAGCAACCCCCCAACGCAGTCCAAAACACAGGAGCCAGTCGATGACCGACTCCAACACAACCCCACCCGAAGACGACCGCACCCGAGTAGTCTCCCGCCCCGTGCCCCTCACAGCAACCAGTGACGGCACAAGCACAGACACAGGCGCCACCGTCATCACAGCCAGCGGCCTCACCACACCCTCAGGCACCCCCGTCACCAGCCCAGCCACAGGCACACACGAAGCCGGCCTCCTCCCCGTAGGCAGCCGCCTAGCCGAATTCGAAATCACCCGAGTCGTAGGCCAGGGCGGCTTCGGCGTCGTCTACGAAGCCTGGGACCACACGCTGGAGCGCGTAGTAGCCATCAAGGAATACCTGCCGACATCGCTATCCACAAGACAGCAAGACGGCACCGTAGTCCCCTTGTCAGAAAGACACAGAGAAACCTTCGACCTAGGCATGCGCAGCTTCATCAACGAAGCCCGCCTCCTCGCCCAGTTCGACCACCCCTCGCTCCTCAAGGTCTACCGCTTCTGGCAAGAAAAGGGCACCACCTACATGGTCATGCCCTTCTACAAGGGCGACACCTTGCGCGAGGCACTCGTAGCGATCCCCGCAGGCGTCGACGAAGCCTGGCTCACCCGCATCATGGACGGCGTCACGCAAGCCCTCGCCGTGATGCACAACGCCCACTGCTACCACCGCGACATCGCCCCCGACAACATCATCCTGCTCGAAGGCTCCGGCCGCCCCGTGGTACTCGACTTCGGCGCCGCGCGCCGCGTGATCACCGACAAGACGCAGGCGATCACCGTCATCCTCAAGCCCGGCTACGCGCCCATCGAGCAGTACGCCGAGATGCCCGACATGTCGCAGGGCGCGTGGACCGACGTCTACGCGCTCGCCGCCGTGATGCACGTCGCCGTGTGCGGGCGCGCGCCGCCGCCCTCGGTGGCACGGCTGCTGTCCGACAGCTACGTGCCGCTGGCGGGCAACGACATCCTGCGCCAGCGCTACAGCGACCGGCTGCTCGCGGCGATCGACGCGGGCCTGGGCGTGCGGCCCGAGGCGCGGCCGCAATCGATGGCGGAGCTGCGTGCGGCGCTGGGTCTCGAAGTCGGCCACAGCATCGCGCCCACGCCGCGCACCGTGCCGCCGTCCGGTGCACGAAGCAGTCAGTCGGGCGCCGATGCACCGACCGTGATCGGCACGGCCCACATGCCGAAGCCGATCGCCGCCAAGGCACCTGTTGCGAACGACAACAAGAGTGGTGGCAGCAAAAAGGCCGTCCTCGGCGCCGTCGCCGCCGCTGTGCTGGTCGCCGCTGCAGGCGGCGGATGGTGGTTCCTGGGCCGCTCGGGCAGCGAAGGCGATGCCGGCAAGACGGCGCAAACCGCCACGCCCGCACCCCCACCCGACACC
>NZ_JBWKYF010000163.1:0-1850 GCF_059423605.1 Variovorax sp. GW460-12-1-14-LB1 | reverse complement strand
GGCCGTCGGTTGATCTCCCTGCCGCCAGTCTAGAAATCCAATCCGTTAATAGCCGCTCGGGCGGATTACAAATGCTTAATCTACCGGTGCGCTGTAAGCCGTCAATCAACCACGCCCTTGCGCGTGGCGTTGGAGCCGGTGCGTGCGTGGAGGCCTACGCGCCGCCGAGCTTGATGTTCCAGGGCAGCAGCGCCTCGTAGTCGTCGGTGATGAGCGTCGTGCCGGGACGGATGCCGGCATACAGTTTCTCGGCGTGCACGGCGCCACGCCCTGGCGCATAGGCGAACAACCGTACCGGTGGGCCAGTGCCATTCATCTGCGCCCACATGTAGCTCTTCGTCTGGGCCTTGCGCCCGGGCTCCTTGAGCACCTGGACCGTGGTCTCGTCGCCGTAGATCAGGTCCGAGTCCAGCAAGTGGTCGCGCAGCAGATTGATGACCGGCTGCACAGCCTGGCCGATGCGTACGATGCCCGCAGCCAGCGTGTTGCTCGCGATGTCGCCACCGAAGCGGCGCAGCAATACGGCCGTTCGGTACAGCGGCATGCCGAACTGGTACTTGCCGGTGATGACCCAGGCTTGGGCCTGCTCGGTGAGCAGCCCGCGCGGGATGATGCGCGCCGGCGTCGGTGCAACCTTCAGGCTCTGATCGCAGCAGGGACAGGCGTACTTGATGCGGTGGTGCTGCAGCACGCGCACCTGTTCGGGGATGACATCCATCTGCTCGCTGACCTCGGCGCCGATCTCCACCAGCGCGTGCCCGTCATGCGCGCACACACGCTCGGCCTCGGGCAGTTCGTGGCGCACGATCTCGCGCGGCAGCGCGGGGTCCAGCGGCTTGCGCCCACGTTTCTTGCGCTGATGGCCGGCAACCGGCGTCGACTCCTCTTCATCTGTCTCGGACTGCGGCGTCTGATCGGTGGGTGCGAGCGCTTCGGCCTCGTTGAGGAACAGGTCCTTCTGATCCGTGCCGCGGGCTTCGCTCTTGGCGGCGAACAGCTGACGCTGCAGCGCCTTCAACCGCTCCAGTGCGAGGTCCCGCTCGGTGGTCGCTACTCGAAACGCGCCGGCCAGCGCATCGCGCTCGGCGATCAGACCAGCGAGTTCTTCAGCGGTGATGGAGGCGGGCGACGACACGCCATCATCGATCGGCATGCCCCATCATCGTTCCTTCAAGCCACGCTGGAATAGCGCAGACGGGAGTGGCGTTGCACCACCGCGATGTCGATGCCCTCCAGCAACCAATGCAACTGCTCAGCCGTCAGCGTGGGCACAGCCTCGGCCGAGGGCCAGGTGAACCTGTCCTTCTCCAGACGCTTGAGCAACAGCCAGAAGCCGTTGCGCTCCCAGCCCAGGATCTCTACCCGGTCGCGCCGGCGGTTGCTAGACACATACGCGCACGAGGCGAACGGGTCCAGGCCCAGTGCCTGCTCCACCAGCACTGCCAGGCCGTTGATGCTCAGCCTGAAGTCCACCGGCTCGCGATGCAGATAGACCTTCAGCCCTTCGTCGAAGCGGAACATGGCAGTCGGCTCAACATCTGCACCAGCGTCGGCAATTCCTGCAGGCTCGTCTCACCGAGATCGATCTGCACGCCGTTGGGCAGGCGCACCTGCAACCCGACCATCGGGGTCGGTGCCGTCAAGGAGCGCTCATTCGGAATCACCGCCACGGCCGTAGCAGGTGCGTGGGCTATCGCGGGCACAGCCACTGCACACTCGCGATGAGGCAGATCTTGTTCACCCTCTACGTGTACAGCAACGAATGCCGCATCCTGGAGCGGCCCCCTGAATCTGAGGACACGGTTCCCCTCTTAAACTAAGAGGTAGTCAAATGACCGTGTTTATGACTA
>NZ_JBWKYF010000162.1:0-1943 GCF_059423605.1 Variovorax sp. GW460-12-1-14-LB1 | reverse complement strand
CTTTCTTCACCACCCACAACCAGCGCCCCTGAGGGCACCAGTCGCTTCAAACACCAGAGGTATTCAGCAGCGAAGCCCACGAGTATATGACAGATTTCGGCTCATGCAAGCCAGGCCGAAAGAAACTTGAAGAAGACCTTTCTCGCCCCGCTCGACGCCGGCTCCGCGCCTCTTCCCCGGCTGCCAGCGTCTCTCCCAGGGGACTCCAGCCCCTTCTATATATAGAGCGCCACAAAGAAGCCTTCTTCCCTAGCCGCCAGGCGCCTTCACCCGCCCCTCCGATAATCCGTGCCACATGGCACTCATCACACTCCTCGACGCGCAGCTCGCGTTCGGTCACGTCCCGCTGCTGGATCATGCGGACTTCTCTCTTCTCGAATCGGAACGCATCGGCCTGATCGGCCGCAACGGCGCCGGCAAGTCGTCGATGCTCAAGATACTGGGCGGGCTGGAAAAGCCCGACGACGGCACGCTGCAGTTGCAGCAGAACCTGCGCGTGGCCTACGTGGCGCAGGAACCCGCGCTGGACATGGATGCGGACGTGTTCACCGCCGCCAGCCAGGGCCTGGGCGAAGTCATCGCCATCCGTGACCTGTACCTCTCCGGTGCGGACGGTCTCGACCTGGACGCCCTGCAGTCCAAGATCGAAGCCTACGACGCCTGGAACTGGGAGCAGCGTGTCGAAGAGACGCTGCACCGCCTCCACCTCGACCCCACCGCGCGCGTCGGCTCCCTCTCGGGCGGCACGCGCAAGCGGGTCGCTCTGGCCCAGGCCCTGGTGGCCGCGCCGGACGTGCTCCTATTGGATGAACCCACCAACCACCTGGACCTCGACTCCATCGAGTGGCTGGAACAGCTGCTGATCGACTTCAAGGGCAGCGTCGTCACCATCACCCACGACCGCAGCTTCCTGAACCGCGTCGCCACCCGCATCGTGGAGCTCGACCGGGGCAAGCTGGGTTCCTACCCGGGCAACTTCGAGCAGTACCTCCTGCAGAAGGAAGAGCAGCTCGCCCAGGAAGCGATCATCAGCGCCAAGGCCGACAAGCTGCTGGCGCAGGAAGAGATCTGGATCCGCAAGGGCGTCGAAGCGCGCCGCACGCGCAGCCAGAGCCGCATCACGCGGTTGCAGGAACTGCGCGCCAGCCGCGCCGCGCGCCGCGAGGTGCAGGGCAGCGTCAACATGGACGTGGCCTCGGGCCAGTCCAGCGGCAAGATCGTGGCCGAGCTCACCGACGCCACCAAGTCCTTCGGCGAGAAGACCGTGATCCGCGGCTTCAGCGGCACCATCCTGCGCGGCGACAAGATCGGCCTGCTGGGCCCGAACGGCGCCGGCAAGACGACGCTGCTCAAGCTGATCCTGGGCGAACTCGAGCCCGACAGCGGCAAGATCCGCCGCGGCACCAACCAGCAGGTGGCGTACTTCGACCAGATGCGCGACAAGCTCGACCTCGACGCCACGCTGGAAGACTTCATCAGTCCCGGCAGCGAGTGGATCGAAATCGGCAGCCAGAAGAAGCACGTCAAGAGCTACCTGTCGGACTTCCTGTTCTCCCCCGCGCGCGCCAACTCCCCCGTGCGCTCGCTCAGCGGTGGCGAACGCAACCGCCTGCTGCTGGCGCGCCTGTTCGCGCGCCCGGCCAACGTGCTGGTGCTCGACGAGCCGACCAACGACCTGGACATCGACACGCTCGAGCTGCTCGAAGGCCTGCTGCAGGACTACGACGGCACCGTGTTCCTCGTGAGCCACGACCGCACCTTCCTCGACAACGTGGTGACCAGCACGATCGCCTTCGAGGGCGACGGCCGCTGGCGCGAGTACGAGGGCAGCGTGGAAGACTGGCTGATCCAGTCCAAGCGCGCGCGCGAAATCGCCGAGCAGCGCCTCGCGTCGGCGCCGCCGGCGCCTGCCGCCACACCGGCCCCAGCCCCCGCGGCTGCCC
>NZ_JBWKYF010000161.1:0-2218 GCF_059423605.1 Variovorax sp. GW460-12-1-14-LB1 | reverse complement strand
GGCACTGGCACAGATGCGCACTCATGGTGCTCGAGGCCGTTGAGGTGAAGCGCGAATCGGCTGTCCACGTGCGAGGGTCGACAGCACGAGCATCGAGCCGCCGCAGCGCGTGCAGACAAAGGTCGGTTGAACAAGACAAGGCTGGGCATCGAGGCCCGCGATTTGCGCGACAGCACCCGTCTCTTGCCCCAGTAGTTCGCGGATGCGCGCCAGGCTGGCCGCGCGATTGCCGTTGGCCAGGAGTCCATAGTGTCGGATGCGATGGAAGCCGCCCGGCAGGACGTGCAAAAGGAAGCGGCGCATGAACTCATCGGCATCGAGCGTCATCGTTTTGCGCCGGGTGTGGCCCTTGGCCCGATAGTCCTTCCAACGGAAGGTGACGCCTTGTTCGTCCATGGCAACAAGCCGGCTGTTGGAGATGGCGACGCGGTGCGTGTAGCGGGACAAGTAGGCCAGCACCGCTTCGGGTCCGGCGAACGGACGCTTGGCGTAGACGACCCATTCGCACTTGTGCAGCGGCGCGAGCCAGTGCGCGAAGACGTGCACGTCGGTCAGCGCGGCGAACTCACCGAAGAACCGCAGGCGGCCCGCGCGATGCAGCTGTCCGAGCGCTTCGAGGAAGCGCCTCCTGAACAGGCGAGACAGCACGCGCACGGACAGGAAGAAGCCGGGCTTGCAGGCGACCCAGCGCTCGCCATCCGGCGACAGACCTCCGCCTGGCACGATACCGTGCACATGCGGGTGGTGCGTCAGTGCCGATCCCCACGTGTGCAGCACCAGGGTCGCGCCGATGCTCGCACCAAGGTGCTTGGGATCGGCTGCGATGGTCAACAGGGTCGCCGCGGCCGTATCGAACAGCAAGGCGTAGATCTCGGCCTTGTTGTAGTAGGCGATGGCGCTGATCGGCGCCGGCAAGGTGAAGACGACGTGGTAGTAGTCCACTGGCAGCAGATCGGCCTGGCGCGCCTGGAGCCAGCGCTGCGCCGCACTGGCCTGGCACTTCGGGCAATGCCGGTTGCGGCACGAGTTGTAGGCGATCTGATCCTGCCCGCAACCTTCGCAACGCAGCACGTGACCTCCCAGCGCCGCGCTGCGGCACTGCTCGATGGCCGACATGACCTTGAGTTGACCCAGGCTCAGGTGACCGCGCTGCGCGTTGCGCCAGTCGGGGCCGTGGGTGCGGAAGATGTCGGCGACTTCCAGGACGCAGTGCGCCATGAACACGACCTACGCAGACAGCTTCTCCAGCGGGCTGACAACCTCGCGCAGGACTTCGGTGGCCACGTGCGTGTAGACCGACGTGGTCTCCAGCTTCTTGTGGCCCAGCATCACCTGAATCACGCGGATGTCCACCTTCTGCTCCAGCAGGTGCGTGGCAAAGCTGTGGCGCAGCGTATGCATGGTGACGCGCTTGTCGATCTTGGCCGCTTCGGCGGCGTCATGGACTGCGCGGTTGAGCTGGCGCGCGGTCAAGGGATCGACCGGGTTCTGCCCGGGGAACAGCCAACCGCCTGGCAGCATCTTGCCCTTCGCGTTCGCATACCGCCACCAGGCCCGCAGCCGCTCCAGCAGCAGCGGCGAGAGCATCGCGTAGCGATCCTTGCGCCCCTTGCCCTGCTCGACGCGCAGGGTCATGCGCTCGCTGTCGATGTCGCCGACCTTCAGTGCGACGATCTCGCTCACGCGAAGTCCGGTGCCATAAGCGATGGACAGCGCCGTGTGGTACTTGAGGTTGGAGGCTGCGGCGATCAGGCGCGCGGCCTCGTCGCGGCTCAGGACCACCGGCAGCTTCTGCGGCACATGGACGTAGCTCATCCTCTCGACCAGTTCGCCGCGATTGAGCGTGACGTCGAAGAAGAACTTCAGGCCGGTGATGGTGGCGTTGAGCGTGATCGGCGAGACGCCCCGGTCGACCAGATGCAACTGGAAGCGTCGCAGATCCTCGGCGGTGGCCATGTCGGGGGAGCGTTGAAGGAAGCTCGCGAGGTAGCGCACTGCTCGAACGTACGCAGATTGCGTCTTGGGGCCGAGCTTGCGCATGCGCATGTCGTCGAGCAAGCGCTGGCGCAGCGGGGACATCGCCGGTGTGGAAGGGATCATGATCGTGCTCCTGTCGAAGAACGAGGCCGATTGCCTCGCTCACCAACATAGACAAGGGCACGATCTCTACCCGCGGCGCGGTCTTGGCGGCGGGCTACCGCGCGAGCGGTTTAGTCCT
>NZ_JBWKYF010000160.1:0-2232 GCF_059423605.1 Variovorax sp. GW460-12-1-14-LB1 | reverse complement strand
CGCCTTTTCTTTGCTTACTTTCTTTTGGCGAAGCAAAAGAAAGTGAGTCCGCCGCCGGGCGGAACTCCCGGCCCCGGAAAGCAAACCCACGCGCCAAGTTCAACGAGCCAGCAAGGCAGGCAAAGCCGAAGCCAACATAGCAACCCCAGACAACGTCAACAAGCTCAACACGATCTTGCGAAACGCCGCTTCACTGATCCCGATGTAAAGCCGCGCCCCCAACAACACCGGCACCGCAACAGCCGCAGCGACCAACACCAGCAACGGCAAAACCGACCGCCCGATGCTCCCGCTCGCCACATGCACCGCAAAGGCCACAGCCAGCATCGAGAGGTTGAAGTTCTGGATCACAGCGCGCAGCGTGCACCACAACGTCGGCACGACGCCCGAGAAGCCGCCGATGCCCGCCATCACACCGCCGATGGCGCCCGCAATGCCGTCCGCCGCGCGGCCACCGAATGTGATCTTCGGCAGGTGCTGCGACATCAGCATGGCCGGGCACCACAGCACCAGCAGCGTACCCAGGCACACCTTGAACAGCACGATGTCCAGGTGCGGCAGCAGCCAGACACCGAAGGGCACGCCGACCAGTCCGCCGAGCACGAAGGGCCAGAGGATGCGCTTGTCTAAAGACCGCCGCACCGTGAGCGCCGCAATCACCTGCCCCGTGAGGGCGCCGAACAGCGCGAGCACGGCGGCCAGTTGCGGCTCCAACGTCCAGGCCCACACGGACATCGCGACCATGCCGAAGGCAAAGCCCGACAGGCCCTGCACGAACCCCGCGAGCACAGCACCCACGATCACATAGACATACAAGGCTTGCATGCGGCCGATGATAGGGGGCCGCCCCCCGCGCCCAAGTGGCTTACGCCGACGCAGGCACCAGCGCCGTGCGCCGCACGCGCCGCACATTGAAGGCACTGGCGATCAACACGCCCTGCACCAGCGCCAGCCCGACGATCACGCTCGTGTACTGGCCGGCGTCCATCAGGCGACCGAACACCAGCGGCGCCACGGCCTGCCCGATGTCCAGGCCCGCGTACACCACGCCGTAGACACGCCCCGTCGCATTGGGCGGCGTCGACTTCTTCACCAGCAGGTCGCGCGACGGCCCGGCAACGCCCGAGACGAAACCCATCGCGCCGAACAGCACCGGCACCATCACCGGCGGGAACTGCGCAAAGGCCAGCACCAACGCCAGCGCCGCCGCCACGCCGAAGCCCGCGCCCACGATGCGCTCGCAGCGCGAGGGGTCGGAGGCCAGGAAGCCGCCCACCACCATGCCGGCCGCGCTCGCCACCATGTAGACCGTGAGGCACACCGCCACCAGCGCCACCGGCACCGCATGCAGATGGCCCGCGGCCACGGGCGCGAAGGTCTGCACCACGCTGATCACGGCGGCGTAGAAAAAGAAGAAGCCGAAGCACATCCACACGGCCGGGATGCGCAGGAAGTCGAACTCGCCGCCCACCGGCGCGGGCTCGCCGTGCCCCGTGGCCTTGTGCACGGCCGCAGCATCGAGCGCCAGCACGCTGCGGTAGATCCACAGGATCAGCAGCACCACGATCGCCACCACGCCGGCGGAGGCCAGCGCCACGCGCCACGAGAAGGCGATGGCGATCGGCACCACGAAGGCCGGTGCCAGCGCCCAGCCCAGGCTGCCGGTGATGCCGTGCACGCTGTAGGCATGGCCCAGGCGCGTGGGCGCGACCTTGCGGTTGAACAACGTGTAGTCGACCGGGTGGAACACGCCGTTGCCAATGCCGCCGACCACCGCGCACGCCAGCAGCATCCAGTAGCTCTGCGCCATGGCATAGCCGAAGGCCGCGAGCCCCAGCGCGCCCAGCCCGACGAACAGCACCGGGCGCGGGCCCAGCTTGTCGACGATGAAGCCCGAGGCCGCCTGCACGATGCACGAGACCACGAAGAACACCGTGAGCACCGCGCCCAGCTCGGTGTAGCTCACGTTGAACGCGTCCTTCAGCCAGGGAAACAGCGGCGCCAGGATGAGCTGGCTGAAGTGGCTCACCGCGTGCGCCAGGCCGACCAGCCCGATCAGTTGGGCGTCGGTACGCAAAGTGGTGGCGGGAACGGCTGTCGAGGAAGTGGATGACATGGATTGCTACAAAAAACCGGTGCGGGCACCGATGCTATGCGGCACCGACGCGGCAGAATGGCGATACAGCGACAACATTTGTCGAAACCATGCCAAGCGCCGTTCCCCCCACGCTC
>NZ_JBWKYF010000159.1:0-2261 GCF_059423605.1 Variovorax sp. GW460-12-1-14-LB1 | reverse complement strand
TTAGGGTTATCACGTGGGTCAGATTTAGATGGAAATCACACCGCCAACTGGGTCACTTCTAGATGGAAATCAACAGCGATGGGCTTGTTCACGGTGGGAGGGTCGCGTTTGACATGCGCCGCGATGCGGGTCAGTTGCCAGTAGTACATGCCGATGACCATGCGGTGTAGTCCCGCGCGAGCGCTGGGCTCATTGGGCACGGGGGTTGTGCCGGCCAATTCGAATATTCTGGAAGGCATCACGCTCTTCCAGAATCCCCGCATGCTGGGCAGATTCTTGTAGTCATCGGGGAACTGCTGCGCCATGGCTGCCACCCAGAAGAACTGCTGCGCATGGCGTGCCTCGTGGTACAGGGTGCTAGCGAATTCTCGAACGCACTCCGTCAACTCTGTGGAGTCACCGCTCTTTGCAGCATCGATCATGAACGTGACTCCGCGTTTGCAGGCCACGAGCAACCAGTCGTTGGTGCGCATCTGCCCCTTGAGATCCTTGTCGTCGGGCTTCATGCCAAGCGCAATGGCCTCGGAGTCTCTCGGTATCAAAAATGTCGGCATCGCCCCCTCTGGCAGGCCGAACGACGTTGTGGCGAGTGCGCCCCCGATATTCGCCCTGAGTGTTCCAAGCAGGCTCTTGAAATCCTCTTCACCCAACGGCCAAGTCGCTTCCTTCCAATTGAGCGCCATCAACGCCGGTTTGATGGCCTTCACATAGGCGCCAATCACTGGGTACTCCCAGCGCGTCGCATCCTTGGCCTTCGGCTCGCTCTTTCGCAACCCCCAGTTGTTCGGATCGCAACTGGTGTGAACCGGTGCTTTGCCTTCGCTGGTGGCCTTGTCTTCATTGGCCTCGTGGTCCTTGCCCCCAATTTTCTTCTTTGGCGTGCGCTGCTCGGCCACCACACCACCATCGTGCTCGTAGGTCTGTGTCGCGGGCGTTTGCACAAAGGGCGTGTAGCTGGCCAGCACTCCATCTTCTGAATTTCGCAGCACCTCCACGGTCGTGATTTGACGCACCATGCTCTGTACGACCTCGGTCTCGCCCTGGTCGTTGGACTTGCCCTCGATGGTTCTGCCGCCTTGGAAGGTGATGCGGTATTTTTGCTCTGGCAAGCGCAGTCCACCCGCGTGCTCGATCAACACGAAGTGCTCTTCGATCAGATTCTGTTTCTCGGCAAAGCCTGCCTGGGGAAATACCGGATACAGCGCGTCGAGGCTCATAGGCCCGACCTGCGCATGCAGCGCCGCATGCTCCTGCCAGGTGCCGGCAGTGCCATGCTTGATGCCGCTCTCGCTCCACTCCGAGTAGCTGCCCCCGCCGATAATCACGACCTTCTTCTTGGCGGTGATGTGTAGCTCGCCCTCCACGCTCTTGATGACGACGTCCTTGTGCGCAACAAGAACCACCTCGTCGCTGTGCGCCTGGATCTCGATCGGGTCTTCGCTCGCGATGAGCTTGACGCCCTTCTTGTGCGTGAACGCGCGGATGCCCTCGGCTGCGCTGGCCAGCCAGCGCTTGGCGGTGCCGATGGAGGTGTGCCCCTGGCTCGTGAAGGCTGTGTGCTCTCCGGTGTGCAGATGAATGCTGCCGGGCGTGCTGGCCTCGATGCCCGCGGGGCTGGCGAGCACGAGGTGTGGTTCGTTCAGTTCAGGAAAGCGGCCATCCTCGTCCTGTCCTTCCTTGCCTTGAATCGCGTCGTTCTGCGCCTTCAAGGCCTTCTGCACGATGTCTTGATCGGTGCCTTGCTCTTGCGCCTTGTGCACTTGAGCTGCTTCGGCCAGTGCGTCGTGCTGGTCCTGCGCTGCTTTTAGTCGCTGAACCGTCTCCCCCATGTCCTTGGCATGGTTCGCCGCGTTGCCCCTGGCTTCGGTCGTGATGAGCATGCCGTCCTGGGCTCTCAATACGCCATGGGCGTCAGTGCGCAGCTCGAAGCCCTCACCCCTGGGGTCCTTTCTGCCCGCGTTGTCCTCGATGCGCGTGATCGCCCCCAGGCTCAGGCTGCTGGATTGGTGATCGCTCTTGAGCTGCGCCTGGATTTTTTCGGCCGTGTCATCCAGGATCAGGTGGTTCGACCTGCCCGCCGCACCGTTGCCTCCGCCCTCGGTCAGCTCCCGGCTCCTGAACCCGCTCAATGCGCTCTGGCCGGGGAGTTGCCACGGCGGCAGATTCACCTGGTTGTGGACTCTTCCCATGCAGATCGGCAGGTCCGCGTCTCCCGCGATGAAGCTCACGACGACTTCCTGGCCGATGCGCGGGATCTGGAT
>NZ_JBWKYF010000158.1:0-2272 GCF_059423605.1 Variovorax sp. GW460-12-1-14-LB1 | reverse complement strand
GTCGAAGCCCTGGCGCAGCGCAAGGGCGTGTGCCAGGACTTCGCCCACATCCTCATCGCGTGCTTTCGCGCCATGGGCCTGCCGGCGCGCTACGTGAGCGGCTACCTGCTCACGCAGCCGCCACCGGGCCAGCCGCGCCTGGTGGGCGCCGACGCCTCGCATGCGTGGGTGTCGGTGTACCTGCCCGGCGAGGGCGAAGGTCCTGAGAGCGTGGGCGACTGGGCCGACTTCGACCCCACCAACGGCCGCCAGCCCGGCGAGGACTACGTCACGCTCGCCATCGGGCGCGACTACTCCGACGTCTCGCCGATGCGCGGCGTGCTGCATGGCGGCGCGCGCCACACGCTGCATGTGGGCGTGACCGTGCAACCCGTGGGGGAAGTGGTGCAGCTGCCGGCGTCGGCGGCGCAAACACAGACACAATCACCCCCGTCATCGTCATCATCATCCCCAGATCAGGAGTCTCCATGAGCGTTTACGACAAGCTTTCCAGCCTCGGCATTTCCCTGCCCCCGGTGTCCGCACCTGCCGCCGCCTACGTGCCCTTCGTGCAGACCGGCAACCTCGTGTTCCTGTCGGGCCACATCGCCAAGAAGGACGGCAAGGTCTGGGTCGGCCAGCTCGGCGCCAACATCGGCACCGACGAAGGCAAGCAGGCCGCGCGCGCCATCGCCATCGACCTGCTCGGCACGCTGCACGCGGCCGTGGGCGACCTCAACAAGGTCAAGCGCATCGTCAAGGTGATGAGCCTCGTGAACTCGGTCGGCACCTTCACCGAGCAGCACCTGGTGACCAACGGCGCCAGCGAGTTCTTCGCCGAAGTGTTCGGCCCCGAAAAGGGCGCGCATGCACGCAGCGCCTTCGGCGTGGCGCAGATCCCGATGGGTGCTTGCGTCGAGATCGAGCTAATCGCCGAGATCGGCTGATCTTCTTCAGGGCGGCACAGCCTCAATGGATGAGCCGCCCGCCGTTTCCGATCATTGAAAGCGTCACCGGATGCGGACGCACACCCGGATCGTCGCCACTCGACACCGGAATCCCCTCGATCTCCCGCCGCAGCATCAGCTTCATGGCGTCCTGCATCGAGCGGCGCGGTGAAGCGGCCAGCGCCGTGCGCGCCGCCTCCACCGTCACCATCGCCACCACGTACCCTTCCAGCGAAAAGTAGCTGAACTCGTCGCGACCCATGTGGCTGCGCATGTCCTGCTGGTAGCGCTGCACCAGCGGCGAGGTCGCCAGCCGCGGGTTGGGCATGACCTGCGAGATCACGGTACCGCGCGCCGCCGGCCCCACGCTCTTGGCGAGCACCTCGCCGTTGACGATCGAGAGCATGTACGGCGTCGGCCTCGCAACACCGCTCTCCGCCGCCAGCCCCGACAGCAGCTTCACCCCGCACGGCGTCACGCACAGCGCGAACAGCGCGTCGGGCTTGGCCGCACGCACGCTGGCGGCCAGCGCGGCGCCGTCCATCTGCGCCAGCGCCACGCCCTGCTGCCCCACGAGTTCGATGCCCGCACCGCGCAGCGCGATCTCGAGCGCCGCAAAGGCGTCGCGTCCCAGCCCGTCGTCCTGCCAGACCGCGAACACACGCCGCTGCCGCACCGACACGGCCTGCGCGACCAGCTGGCGCACCTCGTCGGCGTAGCTTGCGCGCAGGTGGTAGATGAGCGCGCGCTGCGCGCCGTGCAGCGCCGAGGCGCCGGTCATCGCGCCGATCAGCGGCGTGCCCGCCTCGCGCATCGTCGGGTAGGCCGCGTCGATGTGCGAGGTGCCGGCCGACAGGCCGAGCGCATCGACCTTGTCCTGCACCACGAGCTGGCGGATGTTCTGCGTGTGGCGCTCCACCGAGTAGCCGTCGTCCAGCGCGCGCCACACCAGCTTGTGGCGCCCCAGCAGGCCCTCGCGCTGCACGCGCGCCAGGTAGGCGTCGATGCCGTCCTTCACGTTGCGCCCGGCCTCGCCGAGGGGTCCGCTCAGCGGCAGCGACTGCCCCACCACGATCTCGTCGGCGCGGCCCGGCAGGCCCAGGAGCATGAGGAGCAGAGGCGCAAGCCAGCGGTAGACCATCGTCGTGTCGTCCTTGCCGGCGTCGCCGGCCGTGGGGCAGCCTGAAGCAGGCGGGCCCCGATCTTGGCGGCGCAGCGCATGCGGCGGCCATCGGACATTTCCGGCCGGCGCTACGGGGAACCCTGCTGCTCGCAAACCCTCGGGCACGGCCGTGCGGCACGGCCCGCGACCTATCATGCAGCGCGCCACCGCCCGCCCCCATGAC
>NZ_JBWKYF010000157.1:0-2549 GCF_059423605.1 Variovorax sp. GW460-12-1-14-LB1 | reverse complement strand
TGTTGATTTCCATCTAGAAGTGACCCAGTTGGCGGTGTGATTTCCATCTAAATCTGACCCACGTGATAACCCTAACCTGCTGCTTTTAGCAGCAGGAGCACAGGAGTGATTGACGTGGCGACATTGAGTGTCATCAGACGTTGGGCACTGCGAGAGCAACTGTCCCTTCGAGAGATAGCCCGGCGCACGGGCTTGTCTCGCAACACCATCCGCAAATACCTTCGCGAGGGCGAGGCGGCGCCCAGTTACGCGAAGCGCATCAGCCCGAGCAAGCTCGACGCGTTTGCCGAGAAGCTCGGCGGCTGGCTCAAGAGCGAGGCGTCCAAGTCACGCAAGCAGCGGCGCACGCTCAAGCAGATGCACGCAGACTTGGTGGCGCTG
Organism: Variovorax sp. GW460-12-1-14-LB1; assembly: GCF_059423605.1. Taxonomy (NCBI): domain Bacteria; kingdom Pseudomonadati; phylum Pseudomonadota; class Betaproteobacteria; order Burkholderiales; family Comamonadaceae; genus Variovorax; species Variovorax sp. GW460-12-1-14-LB1. Next base: position 2,168 of record NZ_JBWKYF010000157.1, on the reverse strand, counting down.
GGCTATCAGGGCTCCTACAACCGCGTGGCCGCCTTTGCACGCGCGTGGCATGCGCACCGCCACGAGGTCCAGCAGACGACAGGGCGCGGCACCTTCGTGCCCTTGGCCTTCGGTCCTGGCGAGGCATTCCAGTTCGACTGGAGCGAGGACTGGGCCGTCATCGCTGGTGAACGCACCAAGCTGCAGGTCGCGCACTTCAAGCTCAGCCACAGCCGTGCGTTCATCGTGCGCGCCTACCTGCTGCAGACCCACGAGATGCTGTTCGATGCGCACAACCGGGCCTTCGAGGTGCTCGGGGGCGTGCCTCGGCGCGGCATCTACGACAACATGAAGACCGCCGTGGACAGGGTACGCCGCGGCAAGGAGCGCGACATCAACGCGCGCTTCAGCGCCATGGTCAGCCACTACTTGTTCGAGGCTGAGTTCTGTAACCCGGCATCCGGCTGGGAGAAGGGCCAGGTCGAGAAGAATGTGCGCGATGCGCGCCACCGGTTGTGGCAGCCCGTGCCGGCGTTCGCCACGCTGGCGCTGCTCAACGACTGGCTGGAGAGCCGCTGCAAGGCGTTGTGGGGCGAGATCGTGCATGGCAAGCTGCCGGGCAGCGTGGCCGATGTCTGGGCGCAGGAGCGGCCACTGTTGATGCAGGTGCCCAGGCCCTTCGACGGCTTCGTGGAGCACACCAAGCGCGTCTCACCCACCTGCCTGGTGCACTTCGAGCGCAACCGTTACAGCGTTCCGGCCTCCTACGCGAACCGACCGGTGAGTCTGCGCGTGTACGCCGAACGCTTGGTCGTGGCAGCCGAGGGCCAGATCGTGTGCGAACACACGCGCATCATCGACCGAAGCCACGACACGGCGGGCCACACCGTGTACGACTGGCGTCACTACCTGGCGGTGCTGCAGCGCAAGCCAGGAGCGCTCAGGAACGGAGCACCCTTCAGCGAGCTGCCGCAGGGCTTCCGGCGGTTGCAGGCCGCGTTGCTGAAGCAGTCGGGGGGAGACCGCGAGATGGTGGAGATCCTGGCACTTGTGCTGCACCACGATGAGCAGGCCGTGCTGACCGCGGTTGAGCTGGCCTTGGAGGCCGGCGTGGCCAGCAAGACCCACGTGCTCAACGTGTTGCACCGACTGCTGGATGCCAAGCCCGTTGCACCAGCGCCCGTCACGGCGCCGCAGGCGCTGCGTCTGGCGAACGAGCCGAAGGCCGATGTGCTGCGCTATGACACGCTCAGGGGTCGTGCAAGCGCCGCCGGTGGGGCGAGCATCCGGACGAAGAGCCAGGAGGTACGTCATGCGACATGACCCCGCCAGCGGCGCCATCGTGATCATGCTGCGTGAGCTCAAGATGCACGGCATGGCCCAAGCCGTCGCGGAGCTGGCCGAGCAGGGATCGCCGGCCTTCGAGGCGGCGCAGCCGATGCTCTCGCAGTTGCTCAAGGCCGAGACGGCCGAGCGAGAGGTGCGCTCGGTGGCCTACCAGTTGAAGCTTGCGCGCTTCCCAGCCTACCGTGACCTCGCCGGCTTCGACTTCGCCAACAGCGAGATCAACGAGGCGCTGGTGCGTCAGCTCCATCGGTGCGAGTTCATGGACGATGCGCAGAACCTGGTGCTCGTGGGCGGGCCGGGTACGGGCAAGACCCACATTGCCACGGCGCTGGGCGTGCAGGCCATCGAGCACCATCACCGTAGAGTCCGGTTCTTCTCGACGGTCGAGCTGGTCAACGCACTCGAGCAGGAGAAGGCCAGTGGCAATCCTGGTCACATCGCGCACCGGCTGATGTACGCGGACATGGTGGTGCTCGACGAGCTGGGCTACCTGCCGTTCAGCGCATCAGGTGGCGCGCTGTTGTTCCATCTGCTGTCCAAGCTCTACGAACGCACCAGCGTGGTGATCACAACCAATCTGAGCTTCAGCGAATGGGCCAGCGTCTTCGGCGATGCGAAGATGACGACGGCGCTGCTGGACCGCCTGACCCACCATTGCCATATCCTGGAGACCGGCAACGACAGCTTCCGCTTCAAGCACAGCTCGGCTCAACCCGTTCAGGCAGTCCAACCTAAAAAGGAGAAGACCAAGAACTTATCCACACCGTGAGCCGGCTGGCTCGCAAAGAGGGTGGGTCAATATTCGATGGAAATCGCGGGTCAGGATTCCATGGAAATCAACA
>NZ_JBWKYF010000156.1:0-2569 GCF_059423605.1 Variovorax sp. GW460-12-1-14-LB1 | reverse complement strand
GGGTGGTGGCGTTGTTCATGGCATTCGTTCGACCTTCCTTGAGGGACTTTGAGCGCCGGCCGGCGGGTACGTCAATATCAAAGAATAATCTTTGATATTTAAAAACGCAGGCGCTCCGATGAATCTCCCTACCTCCGTCTGGCTGTTCCAGTCCCTCCACGCGCTGGGCATGGCGCTGTGGCTGTCGATTGCCGTGCGCAACAACTGGCGCGGCTTCGCGGGCTCGGTGTTCGCGGTCGGCGGCACGATGTCGATGGCGCCGTTGCGCGTCGATCCCGCCATCGACACGCCCTTGCTGACGCGCGCCATCCGCTCGGTGGCGCTGCACCGCGCGGCGCTGTACGTGGTGCTGGCGTTGCAGCTCGGCGCGGCGCTGGCGTTCTGGGCCGGCAGCGCGATGCTGGTGGTCGGCGGTGACCTGGCGGCCGCACGGCCGTGGCTCAACCTGGGGCTGGCCGGCTTTGCTGCCTTCCTCTTCGCCATGCACCTGGGCGGCCTGTGGTTCGGCTACTGGATACGGCAAGAGGGCCTGCAGCTCACGCACCTCGTGCTGCTCTTGTGGGTGTTGGCGGCGTTCTTCCTGTTCAACCTGTCATGGCACTGATGCCGCCTTCGTCCTACGCGCGCGGTGAGGCCACGCCCACAGCCCGCGCGACGCGCTGCATCCACCATCGGTCCCCATGAACAGAGTGATTCTTGCGTTCCTGGGTGGGGTTGCCTGCGCTGCCGCCGTGGTGGCCATCGCGGAGCCCGTGAGAGTGCCCGTCGACAGCGACGACAAGGGCACGGCCTACATCGCGCCCAACGTGAACTCCACCGAAACCTCGGCCCGCACGAACGGTGCCACGGTCGGTGTGCAGCGCCCGGACGGCAGTGCTTTGGAAGCCGGTACCGACACGTCTGGCAAGCGGCCCACCTATTCGGTCGGTGCCAAGACCGGCGGCGACGTCTCCTTCTCGGGCGGCGCGCACTCGGACGGCAAGGCCAACACCGGCGTGAAGGCCGGCATCACCATCAAGTACTGACCTTCAGCGCGGGTGTCAGACCATCGTCGCGTAGACGATGAAGCCCTCGTGCTTTGCCATCTTGTCGTAGAGCATCCGCCCCGCCGCATTGGTCGTGTGCGTCTGCCAGTACACGCGGTGTGCACCCGCGCGTCGCACCTGTTCGTACACGCCCTCGATCAACTGCCGGCCCACGCCCTGGCCGCGTTCGGACGATTGCGTGAACAGATCCTGCAGGTAGCAGTTGGGCTCGATGCGCGTCGTGCTGCGGTGGAACAGGTAGTGCACCAGCCCCACCAGCTGCCCCTCGCGCTCGGCCACCAGCGCATGCACCGGCTCGTATGGATCGAAGAAGCGCTGCCAGGTGACCTGCGTGATCGCCTCGGGCAGGGCCGTGGGGCCCTCACGGCCGTAGAAGGCGTTGTAGCCGTCCCAGAGCGGCTTCCATGCGGCGAAGTCGTCGGGCGTGGGCGGGCGGATCAGGAGCGCGGGCGTGGTCATGGGGTCAGGAGGCCTTTCCGTTGGGAGCGAGCGTGTCGCGCGCAGCGATGGCGGCGGCAGCAGCGGCGGTGGTCGCGGCGTTGGCGGGACAAGACGGCAGCGCCACCGGCACCGCCGCGGGCATGGGTTCGGGCACCGGCCCCATCGATTTTTCGAGAAAGTCGAGCATCGCACGCATCGCCGCGCTGTTGTGGCGGCGCTGCGAGTACGCGGCATACAGCCAGTGCTCGTGCGGCATGTGGTCGCGCAGCACCGGCACCAGCGCGCCGCGCTCCAGGTGCGACTGCGCCAGCGGCTCGGGCACGTAGGCCACGCCCACGCCGCGCAGCGCCAGTTCGATCAGCGCCACCGCGTCGTTGGCCTCCATGCGGCTGTGCACCGCCACGTCGTGCGGCTGGCCGTCGGTTTCAAAAGGCAGGTGCGTGGTGGGCATCGGCGAATAGCTCAGCACGTCGTGCCGCGCCATGTCCTCGGGCACCTGCGGAATGCCGCGCTGCGCCCAGTAGGCGGGCGACGCGCACACCACCATGTCGAAGCGCACCAGCCGGCGCACGATCAGGTTCATGTCGTCGATGCGCCCGCCCGTCAGGTGGATGTCGATGCCTTCCTCGATCAGGTCGATGTCGTGGTTCGTGAAATTCAGGCTCACGTACACGTCGGGGTAGAGCTTGATGAACTCCGCGATCACGTCCGAAAGCCAACCCGCAATGAGCCCGTGGGGCGCGCTCATGCGCAGGCGCCCGCGCGGGTGCGAGCCGTGCGCCTGCAGGTCGTTGAGCGTGTTCTCGGCCATCGTCACCAGCTCGGTGCTGCGCTCCAGCAGCACCTCGCCCGCGTCGGTGAGGCTCAGGGAGCGGGTCGAGCGGTTGAGCAGGCGCACGCCGCTGCGCGCTTCGAGCTCGGCCACATAACGGCTGACCGTCGCCTTGGACATGCCCAGAGAGAGGGCCGCGCGGGAGAAGCTGCGCCGGAACGCGACTTCGCGGAACGTTTTGATGAGATCGAGACCATCCATAGATCGGCGCATTGTTCCAGCATCGGGGGAGGGGGCACGGGTCGTAGGG
>NZ_JBWKYF010000155.1:0-2845 GCF_059423605.1 Variovorax sp. GW460-12-1-14-LB1 | reverse complement strand
TGAGCCGGCTGGCTCGCAAAGAGGGTGGGTCAATATTCGATGGAAATCGCGGGTCAGGATTCCATGGAAATCAACAGACAGGCGTCTCTCGATGGTAGCGGTAGCCTCTTGGCAGTTCAACGACTGGCTGCTTCCAGTGGCGGATTCAACCGGTCGATGCAACAAACTACCACCGCGTAGGCGGAAGGAGTGTTGCAGTTGGACAAGATTGACGGCGACGCGCCACTACTACAAGAAGTTCGAGAATTGCAGAGGTGCAATGTTAGTTGCGCTAGGCCCCACACGCCGTCGCTGGGAGTTCTTGTCCACGTGACGAAAGTTCCTAGGCTTGCTGCTTGAGCTCGCGACGGATTTCCTCAGTCAATACAGACACTTCCGAAGAGCGAAGCCGGTATTCAGAGGTGACCTGCTCCTGGCTCTTGTTGGCGAGGAAGAACAGCTTCCCCGCTACCTCCAATAGGAGACTGACCAATCTCGAGCTTCGATCCAGTTGGTTGGATTGCACCCAGCGGTCGAGTGCTCCGCGGGAGAGCCCGTAAAGCTCCTCCCCCCAGCCGGCACCGTTCACAGCGAAAAGAATGTCTCGCTGCGCAGCAATGCGATTGTTGAACTCGGTCATCGACGTACCTCGGCAAGCAGCTGTGACATCCACGCTTGGACAACAGTAGTTGCCCTGAGTGCAAGCATAACTTCTTCCTGTGTCAGCGCTACGCCAATGCCGCGCGTCGACAGCACTCTGGCGCGCGTGAGCACATCGAAGGCACCGGCTTCCACGCCCAACGGAATATCGATCAGCATAGGCGACCTTCTGGAGAAGACCGGGCTTCCCCGCCAAAGCGAGTAGCAGGTGGCGAGATTTCTGACGCTCAGGAACATGCAAGACAGATTGAACGTGGCGTTGACGTGGGTTTGTGTCAGCTGATGGGCGGATTCGGTGAAAAGCCGAGCGAACTTGTTGCAGTCCTCGATGCCTGACCTGTACGCTCCGGGCGCGCCCAACGACCCCAGAAAATCCACACCATCGGATGAGAACAGGAGCTTGGACTCCAGATACAGGTGCCACGCAAAAGGGTTGCCCTCGGCCCACAGGTCACGCAGCCGCGCATGCTGGTAGATGGAAAATTTCTCGCTGTCGAGATCAGGGCCGGGTCCGGTGATGCAGGCAAGCAGGTCAACGTCCGAGGATCGATCCACCTCACCGCGGCATATTGAACCGAACGCGTAGTAGTGCGTGCTCATCGACGGCCGAAACGCTTCACCAAAAGCGCAGTGAGCAGTGAGAGGGCCACCAGCCGGGCCGCGACGATCAGCGATGCAGCGGTGGTGGTGTGCAAGGGGCGTGAAAGCGTGCCCAAGAATATGGCTGGTGCGTCTTTCAAGCTCTGCCAGTAGTCGAGGATCGTCGCCGAACCGTTGGACGCATTTGCGTCGTAGATCGCAATAGCCACCATCGCAAAGAGGATCGTTCTGAGCAACTTGGGAATGCTCTCCCCATTTCCCCAGACGAAGTGAAGCACCCAGAACTCGACCCAGGCCAGGAACTGACGCACGCGGCGCAAGCCGGGGTACTTCTTGCGATGAAACTCCTCTTCGGATGCCCAGGATTCGAGCAGGTGACGCGCGGTGGCGTGGAGCTCGAGCGTGATGGCTTCGTTGACGGCCTTGGCGTCACCAATTTGCTGAAAGTTCATTCGCAACGAGCGCGCGAAACGCATCTTGAGATTTTCTTCCGTGGGGTTCCACACCGTCAGAATGTCCGAATCGACCTGACAGCGCTCAAACGTCGCATAGTTGAACTTCGAGCCAGGGAAACTTGAACCTTGAAAACTACAACCGATGAATCGGCAGCCCGTGAAGTTGCACGAGTCAAAAACACAATTTCGCAGGTAGCAGCCGTCCAACACGCTGTGCTCAAACGACACATTCGTGAATTTGATGCCTATCGCATTCAGGCGGGTGAAAACCTTGTACTTGAATGCTGAAGCCTCATCCACCACGTTGCGCGGAACATATTGGTCGGCAATGAGTTGTCTGTTACCGGGGGAGAAATGTTCCGGAATCGGAGGAAAGGGTTCGGTTGCCATAGCAGGCCCAGGATGGATATGGCTCACGCCCGCTTGCACGAAGACCAAGCGGCAAACAACCAAGTGGGCCAGACATCTCGATTATGTCTTGCAGCACCATTGTTGCGCGTGGGCGACGCCCACCAGCGAACTGATGCCGCCCCCGCAAGCGCAGGGAGAGGCGACCTAGGAGGCAGCGCAAGCGGCCGACCTGAATAGGACGGTCCGGCGTACTCGGACGAATTGGATGGCGCTCGACATTGAACCCGATGAAGAGAACCCCGTCGCGACGCTCACGGTCACCGCTACGGACGGCAGCGATTTGGCCCAGGTGCGGGTCAAGCCGGACCATCAGCTCAGCCGTGGCTCGGCACAACGCTGGGCCGACGCGGGCTCCGCGCGAAGACTAGGGCGGGCGCTCGCCTGCCCGCTTTGGCAGGTCGCTAAAGGCCCTTTGTCGCCCGTTTCGCGCGCTTGCTCAGTGCCTCTGCCACCCGCGAAGCACTGGCCACGGCTTTCCATGATGGTCTCTCATCGAGTTGATAGTCATGAAGATGACTCCTTCTCCAAGGGGCTTTCCACGAGTAACCATGCTGGTTGTGTCAGGCCTTGAGGTTCAGAGGGTGCCCGCCAGAGGTTCTACTGTCCGCCGTGCCTCGCAGCAGTCATTCATCGGCAGAAGGGTGACCGGCAGTTCTCAGTCTCAGGACTAAACCGCTCGCGCGGTAGCCCGCCGCCAAGACCGCGCCGCGGGTAGAGATCGTGCCCTTGTCTATGTTGGT
>NZ_JBWKYF010000154.1:0-3021 GCF_059423605.1 Variovorax sp. GW460-12-1-14-LB1 | reverse complement strand
GTGGTGGCGGCGGCGGTGGCCTGCCGATCCTCCCGCCGACCGCAGGGCCCGTGCCCCAGCAGCCGGCGCCAGCGCCGACACCGACGCCAACCGACCGCGTGGTGTCCGAATCCATCCAGTCGGGGTTCACCGGCGCGCCTTACCCTCTTTCCGTCTACCTGCCCGCGGGGTACGACCAGGGCTCCGATGCCTACCCTGTCATCTATGCCCTCGACGGCGATGCCACCAACGGCTTGCCGCAGACGCGGTTCGCGAATCTCAAGGACATCCTGGTGAAGCGTGGAACGAAGGCCATCCTCGTCGGCATCGGGAACACCGGGCGACGCCAGGAGGACTACAACTTTCCCGGGGCCTTCAAGTACCACGATTTCCTCGCGAAGGAGTTGATTCCCTTCATCGATTCGAAGTACCGGACCAATCCCAAGAACCGGATGCTCACGGGCCTGTCGACCAGTGGCAACCTGGCGGCCACGGCGCTCTTTCTCGAAGCGCCGGACAACCTGGTGTTTTCTTCCTTTGTGTCGATCGAGGGCGCTTTCTGGCAGCAGGAGGCCCAGAACAACGATCTCGAAAAGAAGATGTTCGACGCGTTGGCGGGCAGGCCGCTGCCAGTCACGTTGATACTTGCAAGTTGCATAAGTGGCTGCAATCAACAGTACGTGAGGGCGCTGTACCAACGGATGGCGGCGCGAGGCTATGTGGGGCTGCAGCTGCTCAGTACGGAGTTCAACGCCACGCACGTCGGCGCGGATGTCCTGGCGTTCGAAGACGCGGTGGTGCGAATCTACAAGTAGGTGGCCATGGCCGCGCCGCGAACCCGACGCCCGGGGTTCGCGGGCGGCGTGCTCATGCCGACAGCGGTTTGGGCGGGTAGCCGGCCTCTGTGAGCGCGGCCACCACGGAAGGGCTGTCCTCCATGGTGTCGATGCGCACCGTCCTGCTCTTCAAGTCCACCTCGATCCTGGCCTGCGGGTCCAGGTCCTTGACGGCCCGGGTGATGCGGCCGGCGCAGCTGCCGCAGGTCATCGACTGGATTTCAAACGCTTGCATGGGGTGAGTCCTTTCAAAAGAGTGACTCGCAGTGTCAAGCTTGGCATCGTGTGAAGGTCAAGCGCGGCGAAGGCCCGACCCCTGGCGTGCCAAGGTCATGCGCTGTTCGCGTTTGACTCTCTCATGGTGTGAAGGTTGAGACTTCGCGCTTTGGCTCGAAGGAGAACCCCATGGAACATTCCACGGCGCCGGCTGCTGCGGCGCGCTTGTCCCTTGCCGATGTCGTTGCCCGCTCCGGTGCGTCCGCGCGGCTGCTGAGTGACTGCGAATCGCTCGGGCTGCTCGACGACACGGCGCACGGCGGCCTCTACGACGAACGCGCCGTGTCGACGCTGCGCTTTGTGCGGCGCGCACACACGTTGGGTTTCGACACACAGGAAGTCATCGAGCTGCACGCCTTGTGGCAAGACGGGCGCCGCGCAAGCTTCGACGTGAAGCGCGTTGCACTCGAACGTGCCGAGGACCTGGCCCAGCGCATCGAGGAACTCGCGCACATGAAGCGCCTGCTGGAGCGCCTTGCTCATTGCTGCGAAGGTGACGAGCGCCCGGAGTGCCCCATCCTCGATGAGCTGGCCGGGCTCAAGGGATTCGCCGGCTGTGAAGCACGGCGTGCCTGAGGCCGATCCTCAACCCGGAATGTTCGGCTCGATCAGCTGCGCCAGCGCGACCAGCGACTCCTGCCAGCCCAGGTAGCACATCTCGACGGGAATCACGTCGGGGATGCCTTCCTGCACGACGGACATGTCCGTGCCGCACGAGACCGCGGTCAGGACCACCGTGGTCTTCATCGTGCCCGGCAGGTGGGGATCGTCGAAGCTCGCGTCGTAGGCAATGCGCTGGCCGGGCACGAGTTCCAGGTACTTGCCGCCGAACGAATGGCCGTGGCCGGTGCCGAAGTTGGTGAAGGACATGCGCCACGCGCCGCCCACCACTGGCTCCATGGTGTGGACCTTGCCGGTGAAGCCGAAGGGCGGCAGCCAGCGCTCGAAGGCGCCGGGCTCCACGAAGGCGCGGTAGAGCTTGTCGGGGGTGGTGCGCAGCACGCGGTGCAGGCGGACGGTGTTGGTGGCCATGGTTGCTTTCTCCTGATGAAGTACAGAGGACGACCCTCTGTGATGACGTCGGATGAGGCCGCTGCGATTCGACACGCTCACGGGCTAGGAAAAACCCTGGGTCGACACCCCGCGCCTCAATCGATGAACCGCGCCACGATGTCCTCGAACGACGGCAAGTCCATCGGCGTGTGCCCTCCGGGGTAGCCCTTCACGCTCAACTGAAGGCCTTTGTAGTTGTGCGCTGCGATCTTGTCGTGCAAGGCGGTGATCTCCGGGCCGCCTGTGTTGGCAGCGGCGAAGCCCAACAGCAAGGTCACAGGAATCTCCCGCGTGCTGCTGTTGGCGTACATCTGGCTTTCGAGCGGCTCGAGTTGCGCGCTTGCGCCTTTGACGGGTGGATCGGAGGGGAAGAAGTACTGGAAGGTGAACTTGCCGGCCGCGCCTTCCGTGAAGAAGGCGATGAGCGTGAAGACGCCGCCGTTCGACAGGCCCGAGAGCATGCGCTTGGCCGGGTTGGCGCGGTAGTTCGATTCGACATACGGCACCAGCTGGTCGGTCAGAAAGTCGTGGTACGGCTTGGCGCCGGGCATCAGGTAGTCGGTGTTACGGCGCGCCGTGCCGCCGATGCCGACGACGATGGCCTTCTTGCCGGCCTTCTCGAGGATGTCCGTGAAGTTCTGGAAGCGCGTCACGCTCTGGTTGAAGACCGCATCGCCATCGGTGATGTAGATCGCGGGGTACGTCGTCGTTGCACCGTCGTAACCCGACGGCAGGTAGATGTGCAGGGGATAGGTCGCACCCGTGGCCTCGGACTTCACCGAGGCCTGGACCACCCGGCCGCGTCCGGTGTCCGCGGGCGGTGGTGTCGGTGTGCCGCCGACCGGTGGCAACGGCAGCATCGCCACACCGCCTCCGC
>NZ_JBWKYF010000153.1:0-3116 GCF_059423605.1 Variovorax sp. GW460-12-1-14-LB1 | reverse complement strand
CGTAAGCGTGGCCTCAAGGCCCTCTGGCGAGACGACACGAGCATGAGCAGGATCGCCTGATCGTGCTCACACTTGGATGTGTGCATTTAACCGGGACGTGCACACATGAACAAGCGAGTCACTTCGGGCAAGGACACCCGGCGCAGGCACAGCGAAGAGCTGAAGCAGGAATTGGTCGAGCGCAGTCTGGAACCTGGCGCGTCAGTCGCTGCCATCGCGCAGGCGCATGGCATCAATGCGAACCTCTTGTTCAACTGGCGTCGGCTTCGCTTGCGCGCGCAAGCTCCAGTAGTCGAGGGCACTGCGCCGGCCACGCTCTTGCCGGTTACCGTGCAGCTGGAGCCTGCAGCCCAGACCAACAAGGCCGTTGTGCCGCGCCCTTCGAGCGGCGTGATCGAGATCGACGTGGGTGCCACACGTGTTCGTCTGCGCGGAGCCGTCGACGAGACCAGCGTGCGTTGCGTGCTGCGCCTGCTCGGTGCCATCGCGTGATTGGTCCTCCCTCGAACACACGCGTGTGGATCGTGGCCGGCCACACCGACATGAGGAAGGGCTTCGATGGCTTGGCTGCCATGGTCCAGACGGCGCTCGCGGCCAATCCGTTCTGCGGCCACGTCTTCGTCTTCCGCGGCAAGCGCGGCGACATCCTGAAGGTCCTGTGGTTCGACGGCCAGGGACTGATGCTCCTGGCAAAGCGCCTGGAGCGAGGCCGCTTCGTATGGCCGCAGGCGACGTCCGGAAGCGTATCGCTCACGCCGGCACAACTCTCGATGCTGCTGGAAGGCATCGACTGGCGCATGCCGGTGCGCACGCACGAACCGTTGCTTGCAGCATGATCAACTGCGCCACCACTGTATGAAGAATCCTCCGGTGTAGTACCGATGTTCGTCGGCCCCAGGGACGGGCACAGTAGAGGACGTGACGACGCCGATCAACGACCCCACCACACCTCACACGGTTGAAGGTTTGCTGCGAGTGGTCGAGGAGCGAGATGCCGAAGTGGTGCTGCTCAAGCTCATGGTCGACAAGCTGAAGCTGCAGTTGCTGCGCAGCCTTCGGGCGCGGTTCGGATCGTCCAGCGAGCAACTCGATGATCCTCAGATCGCTCTTCTGGAAGGCGAACCACTGTATGAACGTCCGGCGCCGATCGCTGTGGCTGTGCCAGATGCTGCGAACGCACCACAGATCGATCGCAAGCTCCCCGCCCACCTGCCGCGAGAGACCCAGGTCTATCGACCGGAGACCACCTGCGATCACCATGATGCCAATGACCAAGCCTGTGGCTGCATAGCCTGCGGCGGCCGTCTGCGTCTCATCGGGCACGACGTCTCGGAGCAACTGGAGTACGTGCCCTCGCGCTTCAAGGTGATTCGGCATGTGCGACCCAAGCTCGCGTGCGTTGCCTGCGAAGCGATCTTCCAGGCGCCTGCACCGAGCCGGCCGATTGCACGCGGCATGGCTGGCCCTGGACTGCTTGCCAACGTGCTGGTGTCCAAGTACTGCGACCACATTCCGTTGCATCGCCTGGGCCGCATCTATAGCCGCGACGGCGTCGTCATCGATCCTTCGACCATGGCCGGCTGGGTAGGCCAGAGCGAGAGGCTGTTCGATCCGCTGGTGGCCGCGCTCGAACGCTACACGCTGGCCGGCGAGAAGGTGCATGCCGATGACACGCCGGTGGCCGTGCTCGATCCCGGCCGCGGCCGCACCAAGACGGGCCGGCTGTGGGTGTACGTGCGCGACGACCGGCCTGCAGGAAACATGCAACCGCCCGCGGCTTGGTATCGCTACTCGCCCAACCGCAAGGGCGAGCATCCGCAAGCACATCTTGCGAACTACAGCGGCATCCTCCAAGCCGATGCCTATGGCGGGTACGGAAAGATCTACGCAAGTGGGCGTGTAGTCGAAGCATCTTGCTGGGCGCACGCGCGCAGACCCTTCTGGGATCTGCACGAGAGCCAGGGCTTCGTACCGGGCTCGATTGCCGAACAAGCGCTGCAGCGGATTGCGGCGCTGTACGCCATCGAAGCCCAGATCCGGGGTCAACCCCCCGACGTGAGACGCCAGGTAAGACAAGCCCGCGCCGGGCCGCTGTTGGATGACCTGCGTGCTTGGCTCACGAGCATGCTGGGCAAGGTCTCCAGGAAGTCGGAACTGGCCAAGGCGATCGGCTATTCGCTCACGCGCTGGACATCGCTGACCCGCTACCGTGACGACGGCCGCATCGAGATCGACAACAACGCGGCTGAGCGCGCCCTGCGCGGTGTGGCCCTTGGCAGATCCAACTATCTCTTCATGGGTTCGGACGCCGGAGGCGAGCGGGCCGCGGCGATCTACAGTCTGGTGGAAACGGCCAAGCTGAACGGGCTCGATCCGCAGGCGTATCTGCGCGATGTGCTCGCACGCATTGCCGACCATCCCATCAATCGCATCGACGAGTTGCTTCCGTGGAACATCGGCGGGCACCGCGTTGAGCAACGACTGGCAGCCTGAACCACACACGACCTGGCTGCGCAACGAAGGAAGACGCAGTGAGCCTGCAAGGCACCGACCCGCGAATGATTGAAGCCCTCGAGGGCGCAAGCAGCTTGCAGCTCTACCAGCTCAAGGCATTGATCGAGGGCATGCTGGCCGACCCACGACGTGGCATTGCCGCTCGTGCGAACCTCCATCTTGGTCAGCCTGTGCACTTCGTGGACTTCCGCGACGGCCAGATGCGCCGCGGCAAGATCATTGCCATGAGGAACACACAGGCGACGGTGCTCGAAGAAGGCACCAAGCGAACCTGGAAGATCCCATGTCTGGCGATGCAGGGCTATCACGGCGCAGAGCCGCGCGACGAGCAAGCTCCCTATGAGCCGCCGCCCGAACCCACCCGTGCGACAAGCCATGCGCGCGAGTTCCAACGCGGAGATACCGCGACCTTCGACGACCGAGACGGTCGCAATATCACCGGGGTGATCGTGCGCATTAACCAACGCACGGCCACCCTCGCCACCGGTGATGGGGTGACTTGGCGGGTCCCATTCCATGCGCTGCGCCAAGTGCTCGACGTCTGAGCATCGCCGATCTGTTCAACCAGTCGACGTCAAGAGGGCCTTGAGGCCGCGCTTACT
>NZ_JBWKYF010000152.1:0-3455 GCF_059423605.1 Variovorax sp. GW460-12-1-14-LB1 | reverse complement strand
CCGCCAGGGGGCGGACGGTGGTGGCGCGCCGGCATGCCGCGGCACGGGCTCGGACACCGTGCGCCCGGCAGGGCCGGCATGCCGCATCAACACAACGGCCGGCAGCAGCAGGGTGAGGCGTCAAAAGATTCTTTCTTGACGAATTGGGGGCGGACATGGGAGCGAAGCCTTCGATGCCGCTGTGCGGACGATACCAGTTGTAATGGTGTTGCCCGCTGGCCAGGGTGTCCGTTCGTTGAGCGGAGTTCTGGTTCGTCCAGCCGCATGCCCACTCGCGTAGTGCGGACTGAACCGGTCGGCTTTGTCGTTCACTTGGGGTCGGTAGGGTCGCGTAAAGCTGTGCTTGATACCCAACTCGAGGCAGGCCGCGCGGAAGTCGCGTAAACGGAACGCGGCACTGTTGTCCCTCAGCAGGCACTTCACTGTGATGCCCAAGCGCGTGCAATAAGCCACCGCATTGCACAGGAACAGAGCCGCCTGCACCCGTTTCTCGTACGGGTGCCTGGCGGTGAACGCCAGCCTTGCGTGCTCGTCTATGGCCACGAACAGCGTTTGCCATGCTGCGCCATCGACCGAGCCGCGCCGATTGCCGATGGCACGGTGGCTGGAGCAAACGATGCACCCCCTGCTTCTTGGCGTTGATATTCAGCAGATTGCCAGGAGTTTCGTGCTCGTATCGCATGATCGACTCTAGAGACGCCAGATTGCTCAGCTTGAACATGCCCGCTCGCGTCGGAACGCGATAGACGACGCTGCCGAGACGCCCACGCTGCGCGCAGCACGAGCCTGCTGCATTCGACGCTTGCGCAGTTCGACGATGACCCACGCCTCGCTTGCCCCGATGGACTTAGGAGGGGGCCGGGGCCTGAAGGAGGCGTCGGCCAAGGCGACTTCGCCGCCAGTCGGGTAGCGACCAAGCCTGGGTGCGGTGACACCGTGTGCAGCTGCAGCTTGCACTGCATCCGAGCCTTCCAAAGTCATCTGCTTGAGCATTTCGATTCGGGGCAAAGGTAAATCGGGCATGCTTCTTGGGGGGGGCTGGTTGGGCGTCCTGAGTCGATTGGGGTGTTGGCGACTTCCACTCTCTCAATCCAGATGAACACTGGATGCAACCTATTGGAGCTTCACATCTAGTGCGGGCTTTTCTTGGGCGCCTTCGCTCATCGTGGCCCTGTCGTTCCAGCTACGCGTTGTAGCAGCGCTGGCCGGCAACATCTGCAATTCAGACTCGATCAGCGTGCGCCAATTCTCCAGTCCGCGCATCAGCCCAGTGGAACAGGTCGGCAAGCAGATCGAAGGAGAGCGAAATCGAGCAATCTATTCACCAAACCAAAACATGAGCCATGCACCGAGGAGAGCGAACGATGCCAGCATGGCGAGTCCTTCACTTGCAAGGGGTGCAACGCGCTCGCGCAATGATTGAATACCAGTCAACATTTTGGGCCCCTATACTTTACCGCTGCTCCCCTGCAGCGGAGCATGCGTGCGCTTCGTGCGCTGCATTGTCTGTCATGCGACGCTCACTCCTTCCAATGCTCAGCCACCCAGGCCGCGGGCCGGATAAAGCGCAGCGCGCGATTGCGTCGGCCCGCGAGCGCGTCTGGCGGATTGCATTCACCGTGAAAAATCACGATGCGAGCGTCGGGCGGCACGAAGGGCGCACGTCGGTAATTTTCCGGCCACTTCGGGATGCAGCCATATTTAAAACTCGGGCACCAACTGGCTGGCCAATAGGCCAGCTTCCGCTCGCGGTGAAGGAAATCCGAGAGGTATGCTTGTTCATTTCGAAACGCCGAGCGCACCTCAGACAAATGTTCTTGGAAGTGCTTGAGCACGTTTGAATGGGCACCCAGCTCGAATCGATAGACCGATGAATTGCCCGTCACACGCCACGGTCGCTTGTAGTCGTGAATGATCAGGAATTCACCTGGATGCTCGAAGAATGTATCCAGACTGCCGACAACTACGACGTCGAGATCGAGGAAGAGTGCCGTGCCGTGCAAGCCATGGAGGTCCACAGAGAAAGTGACCAACTTGGTCCAACCGCGCTCGGGAATGCCTGCGGGCAAATCGAGCGGAGGTATGGGCAGGCACTGCACTTCTGACCTGATGCCCCGCGGGTGGTCAGTCAGGCAGTGGAAGCGAAAATTGCCGCTCAGGTGGCGACGCACCATGGCGTAGAGGCGATTGACGTACTCGGGGCCGTATTTCGTGCCCCACTTCATGCAGAGAACGTGCCGCTCTGCTCCTGGAGCACTTGCGTTGATCACGGCTTGTCGCCGTCCCTCTCTTGAGAGGCTTCTGTGACGGGCGCGATTTTTCCAGGTGAAGAGAGGGCAGCGCCTTCGCTCTGCCACTCATGCCCCCAGAAGCCGAGAACCGCCACCACCAAAAGTAAGGCAGCGCCATGTTGCGCGTTTGGGATGGCTTCGTTGACTGAGCCGAGTTTGGATCCGTGGATCATCGAGAGCATAAGATTCTCGCCTGCGCGCCAACTGTCAAAGGCTACTGCGGCAATGTAAGAGCCAGCGACCATGAGCAGCATGTTTGTTGCGACTGCGTGGATTCCGTCCAGCCAGTCGGCGGTGGGTAAAACAGAACTCGCACAACTGGAGGAACTCGCAATCAGCATCAACGTCAACAGGCCGACGATGAATAGGGCGCCAATCGGGCTGTGCCCAATATGACGTTTCCCCCATCCATACGGAAGTTGCCGCAGGTTGTTCATGATTGCTTCAGATCCCCTTAAGAAGCTCGAGAACCGCGAATGACGCGTGCCGACGAACCCCCAGATGATGCGAAATACCGCAAGGCCGCCCAGTGTGAATTCCAACGTTGCATGGACTTTGCGCCACTCCTCTTGTTCGGCCGTCAGATAAGCGCCTGCGAAACATACCGCCATGAGTGCATAGCAGACGCGTAGTGGAGCATCCCAGACTAGTACTCTTCCAAGAAATTGGAGCGGCGCTTTCGAGATCCGATCATTCGTCATAGTTGCGCTGGTGGGTTGTCGGCGATCAGTATCGACGCTCCTGAAGTCACGGAATCTTGTCCAACGAAGAAGGGGCTCGCGTTGCTTTCGGCTCTGTGAAGGCCAGCGAATCAACGTGGGCACTCTAGAAAGCAAAACCGCCTGTAGGCTTACACATGGATTACAAGAATGTAATCTGAGTGCGGTGTCCTGACCTTCAAAGAGGGCCGCTCCGCGACCACATCGCCATCAGTTTCTTGCGCGCCATTCACTGATTGGACAGCGAAAACAGCGTGAATCAAGTGCGCTGTGTTTCTGGCCAGTCCCCTTAGCCCTATCTTCACGAACCCGAACTGGCGCTTGATCACCCGGAACGGATACGCCACGTTCGCCCGCACGCTGGCCATTGGGCTGCTGCCGGTTTCGTGGACACCGACCTAAGCTTTTTGAGCTTTCTCGAACTGTATCGGACTGACGTAGCCGA
>NZ_JBWKYF010000151.1:0-3749 GCF_059423605.1 Variovorax sp. GW460-12-1-14-LB1 | reverse complement strand
CCGGCGGCCGCCGCCGCGCGGCGCTGGCCTTCGATGACGGCCGCGGCGCGGCGCAGGCGCACGGGCGGCGGCACCACCAGGTCGAGCAGCGGCACGCAGCGCGCACGGTCGGGCGGCACGCCGGCCGGCAGCTGCAGCTCGGCGCACAGGCTCACGAGCCGGGGTTGGCCGGCGGCGAGCCATTCGGCCTGCGTGGGGCGACGGCCCAGGCGCAGGCCGGGCACCACTTCGACCGAGGCCGGCAGCTTGCGCGTCCAGAGCCACACATTGAAGGCCGCGGCCAGGCGGTAGGGCGCGAACAGCCAGCGCGCCGCCCAACCCATGCGGCCGTGGCCGTCCATCTGGAAGCCGCGCGCGCCGAAGCCGAGGTAGTTGAGCGCCACCAGCGCGAGCGCCGCCGCCGGCCAGGCCAGCCACAGCACCACGCCGCCGGTCGCCAGCGCCGCGAACAGGCACAGCGCCGCACCCACGGCGTAGAAGCCCGCGAGCTTCAGCCGCTGCGGATCGCGCGCTAGGCGCCACGCACGCAGCATCGACACCCGGCGCGCCATCGGCCACAGCCACACGCAGAAGATGCCCAGCAGCGCGCCGGTCGGGATATCGATGAAGTGGTGCTGCCAGGTCGTGAGCACCGAGGCGCAGATCGCGAAGGCCCACACATGCAGCACGAGCCGCGCCCACAGCGGCCGGATGAAGCGCCGGTACCAGTCCCACAGGATCACGGCCAGCGCGATGTGCAGCGAGGGCGCTTGGTTGTAGGGCTGGTCGAAGCCGCGCAGCGCATTGAACAGGAAAGCGGGCGCGCCTTCCACCGGCGGCTGGCCGAAGCTGAAGTGCAGCGGCCAGAGGATGAAGCAGGTGCAGGCGATGAGCGTGGCGCTCACCAGCCGCAGCGCATGCCGGTCGAGCGTGTGGCGGTCGCGCGCCAGGAACAGCGACAGCGCGTAGAAGACGTTGATGGTCCAGTACGGAAAGATCGTCCAGGCCCAGAAGGGCACCTGGCGCTCCCAGTCGAAGGCCATCGAGGGCACGCTGGCGCGCGTGGTGGCCCACCAGTTGGCGAAGCCGTAGGTCGCGTAGAACAGCGGCCCCAGCAGCACCAGCCACGCGGCGGCGCGTTTCCACGGCCGGGGCGCGCGCCGGGCGGTCATTGCGCGACGCGCACCGCCAGCGACACCGTGAAGATGCCCCATTCGTCCACCCGCTGGTCGATCTTGCGGAAGCCCGCTTCTTCGACCAGCTGGTCCATTTCGGCCTGCGTGCGCCGGCGCATCACCCAGGCTTCGCCCTGGCGGTGGCTGGTGAGCGCGCGGGCGATCATTTCGAGCTGCGGGTGCCAGGGCTGGCCGGTGTAGACCAGGTAGCCCCGGTCTTCCACGGCGTCGCCCACGCCCGCGAGCGAGCGGCGCACCATCTCGTTGTCGGGGAACAGCTCGTACAGGCCCGACACCACGGCCAGCGTGGGCCGCGGCGTCACGCTGGCCAGGCTGATGCGGTCGAAGGCGTCGGCCTGCACGAACTGGGCGACGTCTTCCAGGCCCTTCTCGGCAATGAGGGCCGTGCCGTCGCGCACGTTGATGTCGCTGTAGTCGCGCAGCAGGACCGAGCTGGCCTTCACCGGGCTGGCCAGCACCGCGTCGAGCACGTAGCGGCCGTGGCCGGCCGCGATGTCCATGAGCCGCACCTCGCGGTGCATCTCGACCAGCCGCTCCATCGCGATGCGCAGCAGCTCCTCGACGTGGATCTTGCGCTGGCGGATGCCGCGCCAGCCGATGGAGTCGAGGTAGGTGCGGTCGACCGAGCGGCCCAGCGCGCCCTTGCCCTGCGGCTGGTTGCGGTAGACGTAGTCGAGCGTGCTGCCCGAGTCGAAACCCGTGGCATGGCCCAGCGCGATGCCGCTGGACAGCGCGCCGCCCACGCGCAGCCCGCCGCGCGTGATCGCCCAGTAGGCGCCGCGCGGCGACAGCGGAGAGAGCGGCTCGGCCAGTGCGCGCGATTCGTCGGCCGTGTTGCCGCGCAGGTGCGCCTCGCGCAGGTCGACCGGCACGGCCGGCTCGTCGAAGCGCTGCAGGATGAATTCGCGGATCGACGCCACCGCGGGCGCCCGGTCTTTTTCGCCCAGCGTGTCGTGGAAGAAGCCCGGCAGCACCGTCTTCGTCTTCACGGCGCTGCCCAGCCGCTCGAAGAACTGGTGCTGCGGCTTGTGGTGCACCACCCAGTCGGCGCCCGAGATGAGCAGTTGCACCGGCAGCGTGATCGCGTTGGCGTCGGCCACCACGCGGTCGGCCGCCTCGTACAGGCCCAGCAGGATGTTGACGGCGATCGGGCGCGAGATCAGCGGGTCGTTCTTGTAGCTCTCGATGCGTTCGGGGTCGTGCGTGAGGAACTTCGGCTTCACGTAGCTGTTCACGAAGAACAGCCCGCGCAGCTTGTGCATGAGCGCCAGCCCCGGCCGCGCGAACGGCACGTAGAGCTTGACCTTGAAGGCCGGCGAGGCCAGCGTGAGGCCGCGCACCTTGGGCGCGTAGTCGTGCGCCCAGGTGGCGATCAGCACCGCGCCCACGCTCTGCGCCACCACGTGGATGTCGTGCTCGGGCACGCCGTGGGCGGCGGCGATGTGCTGCACGAAGGTCTGCACGTCGCGCACCGAGGTGCCGAAGCTGGGGCTGTAGCCGCGCTGGCCCGGCGACAGGCCGTGGCCGCGCGCGTCCCAGGCGAAGAAGTCGAAGTCGGGCAGGTCCAGCTCATCGACCAGGTGCGCCATGCGCGCGCCATGCTCGTGGCCGCGGTGGAACAGCAGCACGGCGCCGCGCCGCACGGCGCCCGTGGCCGGCCAGTGGCGGTAGAACAGCGATTCGCCGTCGTGCGTGCGGAAGTGGTGTTCGGCGGCGACGCGGGGTGTGGAAAGGGTCATGAAGAAGGGTCTTCTTTACTTATTTGTATGGGGGTGTTTCAGGCGGCGGGCGCTTCAGCCTCGGCCAGGGCGCGGCGGATGCGGTTGACGACCGTCCAGGCCACCAGCGCGGCCAGCAATGGCATCAGCAGGGCGGTCCAGCCCGGCAGCGGCCCGCCGAGGGCGACATACAACCCGAGCGCGCCGAACACGAAGGCCCGGTCGCTCTTGCCCATCGGCCCGTCGTAGCGGCGCGAGGCGCCCACCGTCGGGCCCAGCGCGCCGGCGAATTCGCTCAGTCCGGCCAGCACGATGACCGTGCCGACCCAGAACGGCGCGAACGGCGCCACCAGCGCGAAAGGCAGGTAGAGCGCGGCGTCGGAGACCACGTCGGTGAGTTCGTTGAGGAAGGCGCCCAGCTTGCTTTGCTGGTGGTGCTCGCGCGCCAGCATGCCGTCGATGGCGTTGAAGGCCATGCGCAGGAACATCCAGGCGGGGATCAAGCCGAAGGCCGCCAGCGAGGGGGCGGCGAAGAACAGCCAGAGCCCGAGACCGACCGACACCGCGCAGGCCGCCAGCGTCACCTGGTTGGCCGTCACGCCCATCGCATGCAGCCGGACCACGAGCGGTCGCAGCAAGGCCTGGAAACGCGGTTTCAGTTCGTAGATGGACACGTTCTGACTTCCCTCTCTTGTTATGTTCTGCAGGCATTCTGCCAGTGTGAAACATGGCCCCCACGCTCGGCACTTCGCGCTCTCGCGGCCCCCCGAGGGGGCGCTCGCTCGCTGGGGGCGGCCCGGCGCAGCGCCGGGACTAAACTTGCCCCCGAAGACCCACCCCCAATGACCATCCAGAC
>NZ_JBWKYF010000150.1:0-3758 GCF_059423605.1 Variovorax sp. GW460-12-1-14-LB1 | reverse complement strand
GGTCGGTGGGGTGGGTGCTGTGGCTCGGGGCGCTGACCGCGGCGGCGCTGGCGACGGTCGGGCTGTTGAGTGGCTTGCCGCACCGCTTTCCGCGCATTGCCGCGGGCGCAGCGGTGCTCGCGATCGGGCAGGCGCTGTTCTGCGCGCTGCCCGGCTGATCCGCGCTCAGGCGCGCATCAACGCCTCGATCTCATCCGCCTTCACCGGCACCCCCCGCGAAATCAGCTCGCAGCCCGTGGCCGTGACGATCGCGTCGTCCTCGATGCGGATGCCGATGTTGTGGAATTTCTCGGGCACGCCCTCGCCGGGGCGCACGTAGATGCCGGGCTCCAGCGTCAGCACCATGCCCGGGTGCAGGATGCGGCTCGGGCGGTTCTTGATGAGTTCGTTGGACAGCGGGTCCTTGCGCTCGCTCACCTCGCCCACCTGCGTGGGTTCGACATAACTGCCGCAGTCGTGCACGTCCATGCCCAGCCAGTGGCCGGTGCGGTGCATGTAGAACTGGAAGTAGGCGCGCGAGTCGATCACGTCGTCGACGCCGCCGACCTTGTTGGCGTCGAGCAGGCCCAGGTCGAGCATGCCCTGCGCCAGCACCTTCACGGCCGCGCCGTGCGGGTCGTTGAAGCGGTTGCCGGCCTTGGTGGCGGCGGCCGAGGCGTCCTGGCTGGCCAGCACCAGGTCGTACAGCGCGCGCTGCGGGCCGCTGAATTTGCCATCGGCCGGGAAGGTGCGGGTGATGTCGCTGGCGTAGCCGTCGAGTTCGCAGCCGGCGTCGATCAGCACCAGCTCGCCCTTGCGCACGGGCGCGGCGTCTGCGCGGTAATGCAGCACGCAGGCGTTGGCGCCGGCCGCGACGATGGAGCCGTAGGCCGGGTACTGCGAGCCGCCCAGGCGGAACTCGTGCAGCAACTCGGCATCGAGGTGGTACTCGCGCACGTCCTTGCCCTCGCGCAGCATGCGCGCCGACAGCTGCATCGCGCGGACATGCGCGCGGGCGCTGATCTGCGCGGCGCGGCGCATGATGTCCTGCTCGTGCGCGTCCTTCACGAGGCGCATCTCGTCGAGCGGGCCGCACAGGTCGCGCTGCTCCTCGGGGCACAGCGCGCCGTAGCGCACGCGCGCGCGCACCGACTGCAGCCAGCCGTCGATGCGGGTTTCCAGGCCCTTGTGGGTGGCGAAGGGGAACCACACGGTGGAGCGGTTCTCGAGCAGCTTCGGCAGCTTGGCGTCGAGGTCGTTCACCGAGAAGGCCTCGTCCACGCCCAGCGCGGCGGGGGCGGCATCGGGGCCGAGGCGGTAGCCGTCCCAGATCTCGCGCTCCAGGTCTTTCGGTGCGCAGAACAGCGTGGCGCGGCCGTCGCCCGCCAGCACCAGCCAGGCGTTGGGCTCGGTGAAACCGGTCAGGTAGTAGAAGTAGCTGTCGTGGCGGAACAGGAAGTCGCTGTCGCGGTTGCGCTGGCGCTCGGGCGCGGTGGGAACGATGGCGATGCCGTCCTTGCCCAGTTGCGAAGCGAGGCGCGCGCGGCGCTCGGCGTAGATCGTGGTGTCATTGAGCATGGGATTTCACTTTCGATACGGTGCAAGTCCGGGGTCCGCGGGTACCAGATGCCGCCATGGGAACACATCCTGTGCAAAGTGGCTGACGTAGCCGCCGATCGTTGACTGGATGACCATGAATTGCAGCCGCTGCCGCACGCCCTGCAGCTGCTGCAGCTGGGCCAGGTCGAGGCAGGTGTTGCGCAGCCTCAGCACGCGCAGCTGCGCGCCCACGGGGCTGTGCAGCAAGGCCACGTAGTCTTCGAAGGCCGTGATGCCGCCGGGGGTCCGGTCGGCCGGCCACGCCATCTGCTGCTCGGTGGATTCGGAAAAATCCAGCAGCCTGAGGCCCGGCAGCTGCGTTGCGGCGGCCAGGTGGCGGATGAAGTGCTGCGTGGCGAAATGGGCGCCGACGCACAGGCTGGTCAGTTGCGGCAGCGGCACGGCGAAGAAGTCGGCGTTCGGTGGGTTCGGCACTGTCAGTTCGCTCAGGTGCGGCGTCTTGCGCACCCAGCGCGCGATGTCGCCGCCTTCCTCGAGGATGCCGTCGCTGGTGCAGACGAGCGACTGGTTGTGGTCCTCCGGCTGCGTCGGCTTGATGAACAGCGAGCGCAGGCGGGGAAACATCACCGGGCTCTCGAGCAGCGGCGTGAACATCCATTCGCGCGAGCCGTTGGCGCCGCTGTCGGGGCCGTTGAACGACAGCGAGGTGATGCAGTCGGCCACGTCCTGCCGGCTCAGGCAGGCCAGGGTTTCGTCGAAGGCGTCGCCCCAGGTGTCGCCGAAGTATTCGACGTGCCAGCCCTGGCGCATGGGCGCGAGGCTCAGGCGCGTGAAGTCGCTCACGTAGAGCGGCACGGTCAGCGGGTCTTCGGGCGCGCCGTCGTTGCGTTCGGCGGCGGTGGCCAGGGCCAGGTCCTGCAGGCGCTGCGGCAGCAGGCGCAGGGCGTCGGGCAGCGGCGCGAGCGTCATGCGCCCGCTGCCGGCGCGACCCCGGCGTTGAGTTGCCGCAGGCGCTGCGGCGTGCCCACGTCGGTCCAGTCGCCGGTGTAGAGCTCGGCACTCACCTGCTGGTTGTCCATGGCGGCGCGCAGGATCGGCGCCAGCGGGGCCTTGATGCCGCCCGGGTTGCCGGCCGGGATGTCGCAGTACGGCGGCGCGAACAGCGCGGCGCGGTACAGGCCGATGGTCGAGAAGGTGTATTTTTCGGCCGCCTGGTTCAGCGCAAGCCCGTCGGCCGAGAGGCCGAAGTCGCCCTTGGGGTTGTGCGCCGGGTTCGGCACCAGCCACAGGTGGGCGAGCTTGCCGCTGGCCAGGAAGCGGTCGACCGCGGCCTGGGTGAAGCGGAAGCCGGGCGCGAACACGTCGCCGGCCGCGACCCAGAACACCTCGCCCAGCAGCGGCAGCGCGCGCACGATGCCGCCGGCCGTTTCGAGCGCGCCGCCGAAGTCGCGGCCCTCGTCGGAATAGGAGACGGACAGCGCACCACGCCCGTCCAGCACGGGGCTCGCGCCGAACCGGGCGGCGACCTGCGCGCCCAGCCAGTCGGTGTTGATCACCAGCTCGGTGAAGCCGCCATCGGCCAGCGCTTCCATCGGCCACTGCATCAGCGGCTTGCCGCGCACTTCGAGCAGGGGCTTGGGCGTGGTGTCGGTCAGCGGCCGCATGCGTTCGCCGCGGCCGGCAGCCAGGATCATCGCGCGCACCGCCATCACTGCACCGACCCGGCCACACGGCCGCGTTGCAGTTCGTTGCGTTCGCTGTGGCGGGGCTGGAACAGCGCCACCAGGCACGCCATCAGCGCATGCGCCTTGGCCGAGTGGTCGGCGCCGAAGTTGCAGACGTACACATCGAGCGTCACGCCGCGCTGCTCGGGCCAGGTGTGGATGCACAGGTGCGACTCGGCCAGCAGCAGCGTGGCCGTCACGCCGCCCGGCCCCTGCGGCGTGGCCGGAAAGCCGTGGACCAGCTTGCCCACGGCCTGCAGCCCGGCGGCGGCCACGGCCTTGGTGCAGACCTCGCCGAGCGCGCGCCCGTCGGTGAGCCATTGGAGGCCGCATTGGCAGTCGTGGAGATCGGCGGTGAGGTGCAGCCCTTGCATGGGGGGCAACTCTAGCAGCCGGGCCTGCGACACAAGAGAGCATCAGTGGGGTGTTGGCCCTGTATCGAGGCCGGGCGCGGCTCGCCCGGTAAAATCTCGGGTTCTCCCGTATCCCCCACCC
>NZ_JBWKYF010000149.1:0-4248 GCF_059423605.1 Variovorax sp. GW460-12-1-14-LB1 | reverse complement strand
GCTGTGCCGCGCCCTGCGCGGCCGGCTCCCCCTCGTCTTTGTCGAAAGGTCCGACCATGTCCGCTTTCTCTTCGTGCGCGCATCGCCCTGCGCTCACCGTTCGCTGTGTGCCGAGCGAGGTGCCGCCATGCACGCTTTGAACCTCGCCCTGCTGCAATGGCTCGCCGCCGGCGCGCAGCCCACGCCGTGGGTGCTGATGTGCGCCCGCACGCTGGCGCTCGGCGGCAGTTGGATGTGCGCCGCCGTGGCCCTTGCCGCGCTGTGGCGCCGGCCCGACGACCGCGCCTACCTGGTCGCGGTCGGGCTGCTGGCCGGGCTGGCCTCGATGCTGTCGCACGCCATCGCGTTGCGGCTGAACGTGCCGCGCCCCTTCGCGCAGGGGCTGGTGCCGGCCTACATCACGCACGCGGTCAACGGCTCGCTGCCGAGCACGCATGCCAGCGTGATGTTCACGGTCGCGCTGGCCTTCCTGGCACGCACCGGCCTGCGCGCCATCGGCGTGCCGCTGTTCCTGCTGGCCGCCGCGACGGGCTGGGGCCGCATCTACACCGGGGTTCATTTCCCGTTCGACATCGCGGCCGGCCTGCTGCTGGCCGCCGCGCTCGTCGGCGCGCTGGGCACCGCGCAGTGGCTGGCCCACCGCGCGGCCGTGCGCGCCGCCACCCGTGCCACGGCTTCCGCCTGGAGACCCTCATGACCACCGCCTCGACCCTGCGCCCGGACACCGATGCCACGGCCACGCCCTCGCCGCGGACCGTCGACCCCGACACGCCGCCGCCCGGCGCGCGCAGCCTCTCGTGCGTGATCCCCTGCTTCAACGAAGGCGCCAACCTGCGCCACCTACTGCCGCTGCTCGAAGACGTGCTGTGGGCCACGCGGATGCACTGGGAGATCATCGTGGTCGACGACGGCAGCACCGACGACACCGCCGCCGTGGCCGAGGCCGAGGCCTGGTGCGACCTGTCGGGCTTTCGCTGCATCTCGCTGTCGCGCAACTTCGGCAAGGAGGCCGCACTCACCGCGGGCCTGGCCGCCGCCGGCGGCGATGCGGTGGTGCTGCTCGACGGCGATCTGCAGCACGCGCCCGAGTTCATCCACGACATGCTCGCGCAGTGGCGCGCCGGGGCCGAGGTGGTCTACGCGGTGCGCGAGGCGCGCCATGACGAGAGCCGCTTCAAGCAGCTCGGCAGCCGCCTGTTCTACCGGCTCATGAACGACTCGGACCGCTTCTCGGTGCCCAAGGACGCGGGCGACTTCCGCCTGATGGATCGCAAGGTGGTCGACGCACTGAAGAGCCTGCCCGAGCGCAGCCGCTTCATGAAGGGCCTGTACGCGTGGGTCGGGTTCCGCGCCGTGGCGCTGCACTACACGCCGGCCCCGCGCGCGCAGGGCGCCAGCAGCGTCAACGCACGGCGGCTCGTGAGCCTGGCGATCGACGGGCTCA
Organism: Variovorax sp. GW460-12-1-14-LB1; assembly: GCF_059423605.1. NCBI lineage: Bacteria > Pseudomonadati > Pseudomonadota > Betaproteobacteria > Burkholderiales > Comamonadaceae > Variovorax > Variovorax sp. GW460-12-1-14-LB1. Next base: position 2,804 of record NZ_JBWKYF010000149.1, on the reverse strand, counting down.
CCGCCTTCACCACCTGGCCGCTGCGCATGGTGAGCGTGGTCGGCCTGCTGTTCGCGGTGCCGGCGCTGTCGTACGGCATCTTCGTGGCCATCGACCACCTGCTGTTCGGCAACGCCGTCTCCGGCTGGACCACCATCGTGGTGAGCCTGATGTTCTTCACCGGCATCCAGATGATCTCGACCGGCATCTTCGGCGAGTACATCGCGCGCCTGTGCAAGGAGACCAAGGGTTGATCTCTTCGAACAAGGTCTTGGTGAGACCGTTGTCCAGCAGCAGTCGCCTGAACTTCAGCAAGGTAGTGGCATCATGCACCGGACTCGCAACAGATCGACGCCCACGAAGTCGCGCAGCGCCGTTCTACGGCGAGTCCTCAGCGCTTCGTCGGCAAGCCGTACCCCTGCTGCAGTCTACCTGCGCAGCATCCGAGGAACGCCGATCGGCGGCCGGCCCACGCGCCCACTCGCGGAGTACTGCAACTCGATTGCGGCAATCAGACGAGACCTCGGCACACTGCGTCCCAATTCGGCCAAGAACTTCTCGCGCCGCGTGCGCTTTTTCATCACGTGCTCGCCACTGCAAAGCTGCATTGGTTAATCGCGGTTGTGCTGCGATCGCTATCTTCACCCGTGCTCGAGCCGCGCCCGCCGCGAGCTATTGATCCGAATTTCCTTAGATCACACGAAATTCCACACGAGAAAAAATGCAGAGTAGTCAAACAGAAATGCAAAACAAGGCCGATCTCCTTGACTTAAACGATCTCCGAATATTTACTTATGTAGCCGTTCTATACAGTTTTTCAGCTGCAGCGGATGAACTCGGCATTAGCAAATCAAGCGTCAGCCGAAGCATAATGCGTTTAGAGGCGCTCATGAACACCCAACTTCTAAATCGGACTACTCGAAAGGTTAAACTTACGCGCGCTGGTCACGCCCTGAAAGATCGAGGGGTCGAAATCATGAACCGCATTGGTGAAACCATCGGCTATGTCGGCGGTCTCGGCCTTGCTCCGCAGGGGCAAGTAATCATTTGCATCGCAACGGATGCCGGATTAGAGGAGCATGTTCAACAATCTGTACTTCCTCGATTTCTCGAGCGTTATAGCAATACAAGTGTCATTCTTCGTTTTACAAGACAAAAGTCAGAACTTCGCGCTGATTGTGTCGACATCAGTATCTCGAGCGCTCCCTCACATCCGCCCGGGTCTTCAAAATTCGCAACGATCCCGCGTTGGGCTTGCGGATCTCCAGCATATTTTCGAAACAAAAACTTTGTCAATACAGTCAAAGACCTAACCAACCACAGCATAATTTCCACGAATGACTCCGAAACCAACTTCGCGCCCAGTCTTGGAAATTTTTTTGAACTCGAGTTATTCAAAGACTTGCATTCACGCATAAATACCAACGACTTAATTGGCGCTCGAAGTTTGTCAATGCAAGGATTTGGCGTAACTTGTTTGCCTGCGCACATGTGTAGAACTCAAATTAACAGCGGCGAATTGATCCGCCTTCTTTCTGATTTGGAAATTCGCCCGCTAGAATTGAATGTTTTTTATCCAAGCAAAAGAAGTGCGGCGCCTGCGGTCAAAGCCTTTACAGAACTGCTCGCAGCGAGTTTAAGATTTGAGAGCGATTCAACCTCGATCGTTGCGTAGACTTCCCTCTGTCCAAACGCAAGCGGTAGCGTCGTTTCTTTCCTTTGGCGCCAATAAGATGGACGCCGCCTCCTCTTGATGGCACCAGCGTGCCAGAGCAGGGATTCGGGTCGTTTCTTGAACAGAAGCGTTCCCATGAAAGTCATGACGATTGGTATCGACTTGGCGAAAATTTCTTCTAGGTTCACCGTGGGGGTGAGTACGGCAAAACGATGCTGCAGAGGCGATCTGCGAGCGATGGCGCGGCCAAATATGAAGTTTGCGTCGACTAAGAACGTTGAACAGCAAGCGATGCTGACCCTACATCGTGCACGGCAAAGCTCCGAAAATGTGCGGACATCGCAGGCCAACCAGATTCGTGAATTGCTGACCGAATTTGGATTGATTACCCCTCAGGGGATCGGGAACATTGCCAAGCAGGTCCCAGAATTCATCTATCAGTGATGTCTGCCATGCTGACCACCGTGATGTATGACCCGATGATTCCCAAGGTGCCCGCCCAAGTGCATCCCATAGTGGCGCACCTCATAGTGGCGCACCTCATAGTGGTGCATCCCATAGTGGTGCAGTCCACCATACGATCCAAGATACGGGTAGCCGAGGTAAGAAGGGCCGTAGTAAGTCGAGACCTGATACCGCGCATTCGGCATGATCCCCGAGAGCCTTGACTGGCCGCTGGTACGCCCCTGCAGGTAACGAAGCACCCCTTCGCTGACGCCGGCAGAGCGCTGCTGATCGAAATTTCCGGGCGACAAGACGAACGCGACGCCACGCTGCTCGACTTGCGCAATCAGTTCATCGTCGCTCAGCCCTTGCTTTGACAAGGCGATCAGTTCGTCCATCTGCATCCGGTTGGCGGCCTCCGCGGACGGCTGAGCAGAGGCGCACCCGACGGCGGTTACCACAATTAATACCGCCATGAACAAGGATATCGCTTTCATGACGCGCCTCCTGACTGTGAGTATCCTGATTGGGGTACGCGGCGCTTCAAATGTTCCGCCAAACTGGTGAGGACGAGCGGCGGTCTGCCAAGGAAACATTCCTTTGCGATCACGGCTCAGAGCATCCGACTTCGACTATCTTTCACCATACGGAATGGTGCCGTCTCGCATCGCCTGAAGGGTCTCTTTGCGAACTTCATCCCGTGTTT
>NZ_JBWKYF010000148.1:0-5162 GCF_059423605.1 Variovorax sp. GW460-12-1-14-LB1 | reverse complement strand
GGCTTCGCCCCTCCTCCTTGATTTCGCTGCGGGAAGCACCCAGTGTCCCGGGCACGGGACACGCTGCTGGTTCTCTGCCGATCAACCACCGCACTGATCCGATCACGTCGATGGGGTGCCTTGCGCAGCGAAATCAAGGGGGAGGCCGCAGGCCGGAGGACATTCGCGGAGCAAGGTGCCCCGTCGGCGGGATCGCCGCCCTGAACGGCCCGTTCGTTCACAGATATCACAGAACCCCAGCCACCGAAAGAGCGCTTGCCCCACAGATATCCACAAGATATGTACTTAATATATTTAAACTGAGGCAGGTATCCCATGCAGTCGGGCCCTGTCGTTTTTCATTGTTCCCAACCCTAGGAAGAAGCATGAAGTCACAAGCAGGCATGGTTTCCTCACTCAGTCTCGCGGGCCTGGTCGCCCTGGCCGTGGCCAGCCCCGCGCAGGCACAGGAGCAGGTGGTCAAGATCGGCCACAGCGGTCCGCTCTCGGGTCCCAACGCCTTTGCGGGCAAGGACAATGAAAACGGCATCCGCCTGGCCATCGAGGAGCTCAACGCGAAGAAGCTCAGCGTCGGCGGCAAGACGCTGAAGTTCGAGCTGGTCTCCGAAGACGACCAGTGCGACGCCAAGACCGGCGTCAGCGTGGCGCAGAAGTTCGTCGACGACGGCGTCAAGTTCGTCATGGGCCCGTACTGCTCGGGCGTGGCCATTCCGGCCTCGCGCATCTACAGCGACGGCGGCACGCTGGTGTCCACCGTGGGCACCAACCCGAAGGTCACGCAGGGCGGCTACAAGAACCTGTACCGCATCATCGCCAGCGACAACCAGATCGGCGGCGCCATGGCCGTGTACGCGGCCAAGGAACTGAAGGTGAAGAAGGTCGGCGTGATCGACGACCGCACGGCCTTCGGCCAGGGCCTCGCCGAAGAGTTCACCAAAGAGGCGAAGAAGCAGGGCCTCACCATCGTCGGCCAGGAGTTCACCACCGACAAGGCCGTCGACTTCACCGCCATCCTGACCAACATGAAGGGCAAGGCGCCCGAGGCGATCTTCTTCGGCGGCTACGCGCCGCAGGCCGCGCCCATGGCGCGCCAGATGAAGCAGCTGGCCGTGCCCGGCAAGCTGCTGGGCGGCGACACCGTGTGCAGCCCGGCCACCGGCAAGATCGGCGGCGACGCGGTGAACGACCTGGTGTTCTGCGCGCAGGGCGGCTCCATGCTCGAGAAGGCGCAAAGCGGTCCGGCCTTCAAGGAGAAGTTCAAGAAGCGCTTCAATGTCGACCCCGATGCGTACGCCGCCTCGTACTACGACCAGGTGCTGTTCATCGGCGAATCGATGAAGAAAGCCAACGCCATCGACCCCGACAAGGTCGGCGCCGAGCTCTACAAGGCCACCTACAAGGGCGTGGCCGCCACCTACGCGTACGACGACAAGGGCAACATGAAGCAGGCGCCCATCACCGTCTTCACGTTCAAGAACGCGGCCCCGGTGCCGATCGCCAGCTACTGAGTGAGCCCCACACCCATGCAACGCATCCAGGTCATCGACTCGCACACGGGCGGCGAGCCCACGCGCCTTGTGATCGGCGGCTTTCCCGATCTGGGGAAAGGCTCCATGGCCGAGCGCCGCGCGCTGCTGGCCGATCAATATGACAAGTGGCGCGCCGCCGCCGTGCTCGAGCCGCGCGGCAGCGACGTCGTGGTCGGCGCGCTGCTGTGCGAGCCGGTGTCGCCCGATGCGGCGGCCGGCGTGGTCTTCTTCAACAACGCCGGGTATCTCGGCATGTGCGGCCACGGCACCATCGGGCTGGTCGCGAGCCTGGCGCACATGGGCCGCATCGGTGTGGGCGAGCACCGCATCGAGACGCCCGTGGGCACGGTCACGACCACGCTGCACGAAGACGGCTCGGTGAGCGTGCGCAACGTGCCCGCGTACCGGCACCTGCACCAGGTGGCGGTCGAACTGCCGGGCCACGGCAGTGTGCGCGGCGACGTGGCGTGGGGCGGCAACTGGTTCTTCCTCGTGAGCGACCACGGCCAGCGCGTGGCGAGCGACAACCTCGCGGCACTGACCGACTACACGGCCGCCTTGCGCAAGGCGCTGGCGGCGCAGGGCATCACGGGCGCGAACGGCGCGGAGATCGACCACATCGAACTCTTCGCGAACGATGACGACGGCGCCGACAGCCGCAACTTCGTGCTGTGCCCCGGCAACGCCTACGACCGCTCGCCCTGCGGCACCGGCACCAGCGCCAAGATCGCCTGCCTCGCGGCCGACGGCAAGCTCGCGCCGGGCGCGGTGTGGCGGCAGGCCAGCGTGATCGGCAGCGTCTTCGAGGCGAGCTACGCGATGGACGGCGACCAGGTCATTCCCACGCTGCGCGGCCGCGCGCACATCAGCGCCGAGGCCACATTGCTCATCGAAGACGAAGACCCCTTCGGCTGGGGCATCCGGCTCTGACACCGGCGCGCATGGACGCGGACGTCATCGTCATCGGCGCCGGCATCGTCGGCGCGGCGTGTGCCCATGCGCTGGCGCAGGCCGGGCGCCGCGTGCGCGTGCTCGACGCGCGCCTGGGCGGCGCCACCGGCGCGGGCATGGGCCACCTCGTGGTGATGGACGACAACGCGGCCGAGCTCGAACTCAGCCGCCATTCGGTCGCGCAATGGCGCGCCCTCGCGCCGCGCCTGGGCGCCGACTGCGCCTACAGCCCCTGCGGCACGCTCTGGATCGCGGCGAACGACGAGGAAATGGCCGAGGCCGAACGCAAGCAACAGCGCCTGGGCGCGCTCGGCATCGAAAGCCGGTTGCTGGGCGCGGCCGAACTCGCGCGCGCCGAGCCTGCCCTGCGCCCCGGCCTGTCGGGCGCGCTCGAAGTGCCGGGCGACGGCATCCTGTATGCGCCGAACGCGGCGCGCTGGCTGCTCGCGCAGCATGCGGCGTCGGTGCAGGTCGAACACGCGAAGGTCGAGGCCATCGAAGACGACGGCACGCTGCGCCTGGCCGACGGCAGCCGCCGCACCGCGCCGCAGGTCGTGCTCGCCAACGGCATCGAGGCGACGACGCTGTGCCCCGAGCTGCCGATCCGCCCGAAGAAGGGCCACCTGCTCATCACCGACCGCTACCCGGGCACGGTGCACCACCAGCTCGTCGAGCTCGGCTACGTGACCAGCGCGCACCACAGCGACGGCGACTCGGTCGCCTTCAACGTGCAGCCGCGCCCCACGGGGCAGCTGCTGGTGGGTTCGTCGCGCCAGTTCGACACGACCGACCTGGCCGTGGAGGCGCCGATGCTCGCGCGCATGCTGCAGCGCACGCTCGACTACCTGCCGGGGCTCGCCGACCTGAACGCCGTGCGCGCGTGGACCGGCCTGCGCGCCGCCTCGCCCGACGGCCTGCCGCTGCTGGGCAGGCATCCGTGGCGCGAGAAGCTCTGGCTCGCGGTGGGCCACGAAGGGCTGGGCGTGACCACGGCACCGGGCAGCGCGCACGTGCTCGCGGCGCTGATGACCGGCACGGCGCCCGACTTCGACGCCGCGCCGTATGCGCCGCGCGGCCTGCGGGAGAGGGCATGAGCGCTCAGACCTTGCTGCACATCGACGGACAGCCCGTGCGCGTGAAGGCCGGCAGTTCGGTCGCCGCCGCCTTGCGCATCGCCGGCGGCATGGGCGCGGCGCGCACCTCGGTCACGGGCCAGCCGCGCGCGCCGTTCTGCGGCATGGGCGTGTGCCAGGAATGCCGCGTGCAGATCGACGGGCGGCGCCGGCTCGCCTGCCAGACCGTGTGCGCCGAGGGCATGCGCGTGGAGACGACGGCATGAGCGGCGTCACGCGCGAAGCTTGCGATGTGCTGGTCGTCGGCGCGGGCCCCGCGGGCATGGCCGCGGCCGTGGCGGCGGCATCCAGCGGTGCGTCGGTCGTGGTGATCGATGACAACCCTGTCCCTGGCGGACAGATCTGGCGCGACGGCCCCGGCGCGTCGCTGCCCCCGGAGGCACGCCGCTGGCGCGAGGCGCTCGCACGCCACGCAAACATCCGCGTGCGCAGCGGCACGCGGGTGGTCGCCGCGCCTGCTTCGCATGAACTGCTGCTCGAAGACGCCGAGGGTGCGACGCGCATGCAATGGACAACGCTGATCCTCTGCACCGGCGCCCGCGAGCTGCTGCTGCCCTTCCCCGGTTGGACGCTGCCCGGTGTGACGGGCGCGGGCGGGCTGCAGGCACTGATTAAGGCCGGCCTGCCGGTCGAGGGCGAACGCATCGTCATCGCCGGCAGCGGGCCTTTGCTGCTGGCCGCTGCAGCCACGGCCAAAGCAGCCGGCGCGCAGGTGCTGCGCATCGCCGAGCAGGCCTCGTTCGCCTCGGTCGCGGCTTTCGGTGCCAGCCTCGTGCGCTGGCCCGGCAAGGCCGTGCAGGCGCTCACGCTGGCCGATGCGCGCTACCGCACGGCGTCGCGCGTGGTCTCGGCCCAAGGCACGACGCACGTCGAATCGGTGCGGCTGCGCCAAGGCGGCCGCGAGGTCGAGATGGCCTGCGACCGCATCGCCTGCGGCTTCGGCCTCACGCCCAACACGCAGCTGGGCCAGCTGCTCGGCTGCGCGCTGGCGGGGCCGGGGCTCGCGGTCGATGCGCTGCAGGCCACGAGCGTCGCGGGCATCTACGCGGCCGGCGAATGCACCGGCTTCGGCGGCAGCGAGCGCGCGCTGGTGCAGGGCGCCATCGCCGGCCACGCGGCCGTCGGCGAGGCCGCCCAGGCCCGCGCGCACGACCGCGAAGGCGCCCGCTGGGACGCTTTCGCCGCCCAGCTGCATCGCCGCTTCGCACTGGCCGACGACCTCAAGGCCCTGCCCCGCCCCGACACGCTCGTGTGCCGCTGCGAGGACGTGCCCTTTGCCGCACTCTCGGCCTGCACCGGCTGGACCGATGCCAAGCTGCACCGCCGCTGCGGCATGGGCGCCTGCCAGGGGCGCGTCTGCGGCGACGCGGCGCAGTTCCTGTTCGGCTGGACGCCGCCCGCGCCGCGCCCGCCGTTGGTGCCGGTCCGCATCGAGACACTGGCCGGGCTCGCAGCGTCCGGCGACGCCCGACAATGACGGCCCCGCATCTGTACACGCACGAGCACATCCACATTCCCACCATGGCCGCCCCGAAGACCGCTCCCCGAC
>NZ_JBWKYF010000147.1:0-5261 GCF_059423605.1 Variovorax sp. GW460-12-1-14-LB1 | reverse complement strand
GGGCATTGCGCTGGCGCTGGTGGGGGCGGGGCTCACGGCACTCGTCGCGCTGCAGCTGAAGGCGTCGTCGTCGCCTTCGTCCGTGGCGGTGTCGCAGGCGGCGCAGCGCGTGGCGACGGGTGACCTGGCGCAGGCGCTGGCTTTGTTGCCGGGCATGGATCGCGCGGGGCTGCTGCACGCGTATGGCGCGGCGTTCGGGACGCTGTTGTGCGTGCTGGCTGGGGTGACGGTGCTGACGGCGGTGGTGGTGTTTGCATTCCTGCGCGGCGATGCGCCGTCACATCACCCGGAGGCGACGTTGGAGTGCCCGGTTTCCTGAAGCATGTCGGGCGCGGTGCTCAGCCCTGCGCGGTGTCTTCTGCGAAGAGACCGCGCAGCCACTGCGTGAACACCCGCACGCGCGACGACAGCTGCCGGTTCTGCGGATACAGCACCGAGACCGGCATCGGCGGCGGCGCAAAGCCCGGCAGCACCGCCTGCAGGCGCCCGTCCGCCAGCTCGGCCGCCACGCGGTAGCGCGGCACCTGCACCAGCCCGAGGCCCATGACGGCGGCGCCCGTGTACAGGTCGGCGCCTGTGACTGACACGGTGGCGGCCAGTTGCACGGGCCGGACCTGACCGTCGACCGTGAACTCGAGCGGCAGCGCCTTGCCCGTGCTGCTCGACACGTAGTGCACCGCGCGGTGCGAGGCCAGCGCGGCCAGGTCGACGGGCTCGCCGTGCGCCGCGAGGTAGCCGGGGCTCGCCACCGTCACCTGCGGCAGCAGCGCCACGCGCTGCGCGACCAGCGACGAGTCCTGCAGCGGGCCGGCGCGCAGCACGCAGTCGACGCCTTCGCGCACCAGGTCGACCAGCCGGTCGTCCTCGCCGATGTGCAGCTGCAGGCCCGGATGGCGGGCGAGGAAGGCGGGCAGCGCCGGCACCACGAAATGCCGCGCCAGCGTGCCCTGCAGGTTCACGCGCAACAGGCCCTGGGGCGCTGCGTGGGTGAAGGCGCCCTCGGCCTCTTCCACGTCCGCCAGCAGCCGCACGCAGCGCTGGTAGTGGGCCTCGCCGTCCTGCGTGAGGCGCACGGTGCGCGTGGTGCGCTCGAGCAGCCGGGCGCCCAGGCGCGATTCGAGCCGCTGGATCAGCGTGGTGAGGGTGGCGCGCGGAATCTGCAGGTCGTCCGAGGCCTGCGTGAAGCTCTGGCGCTCGGCGATCCGCACGAAGGCCTGCATTTCCTGGAAGCGGTCCATGGGGTTGCCCTTCGTGCCTATTGTTTAAGTAAATGGAATTTTATTGACGAATGGGTGCTGATTATCTTTTGGGTGGAATGACCGACCATTCGCTTCATCCACTCACCACCCCAAGGATTCGCGCCATGAACACCACCGCCACTTCTGCTTCGCTGCCCACCCGCGTCGCCCTCGTCACCGGCGCCTCGCGCGGCATCGGCGCCGCCATCGCCCGCCGGCTCGCCGCCGACGGTTTCGCCATTGCCGTCAACTACGCCGCGGGCGCCGCGCCGGCCGAAGCGCTGGTCGCCGAACTGAAGGCCGCGGGCGCGCGCGCCCTCGCGGTGCAGGCCGACGTGGCGAGCGCCGACGCGGTGCGCGCGATGTTCGACACCGTCGAAGCGCAGCTCGGCCCGGTCGACGTGCTGGTCAACAACGCTGGCGTGCTCCAGACCGCGCCGCTGGCCGCGCACAGCGACGCGCTGTACGACCAGACCTTCGACATCAACGTGCGCGGCACCTTCAACACCCTGCGCGAGGCCGCGACCCGCCTCGCCGAGGGCGGGCGCATCGTCAACTTCTCGAGCACCACGCTCGCCCTGCACATGCCGGGCTACGCGATCTACAACGCCACCAAGGCGGCGGTCGAGGCCTTCACGCACGTCTTCGCCAAGGAGCTGCGCGGCCGACGCATCACGGTGAACGCCGTGGCGCCGGGGCCGGTCGCGACCTCGCTGTTCCTGGACGGCAAGACCGACGAGCAGATCCAGGCCTTCGCCCAGATGCCGCCGCTGCAGCGCCTGGGCCAGCCGGAAGACATCGCCTCGGTGGTGTCGTTCCTGGCGGGGCCGGACGCGGGATGGGTCAACGGGCAGGTGCTGTGGGCCAATGGCGGCGTGGCCTGAGCGGTGGCTTCCCACGACATCCACGGAGCACGCACCATGCACCCGCCTTCACCCCGCGCGGCCACCCCGCGCTTCTTCAGCCTCGCCTACACGGCGTTCACGGCCGCCGCTGCGGTGGTGGCGGCTGCCGCTTCGGCGATGGCGCTCGTGCTCGAACTGCCCGTGTGGGCGATGTTCGTCGGCTGGGTGGCGTTCTACACCCGCGGCGCCACCGCACGCGACGGCGTGTTCAACCTCGTCTGCGTGAGCCTGGGCCTGCTGATCGGCAAGGGCGCGGCCCTGGCGATCGCCGCGCTGGCCCCGATCGCGGGCGCCGCGGCGCTGCCGGTGGTGGTGCTGTTCGTGGCGCTCCTCGTGGTGTCGATGCGCAGCGTGCCGCGACTGAACAACCTGCTGTGCTACTTCCTCGGGCTGATCGCGTTCTTCGCGGTCCACCAGCCCCTATCGCTGTCGCTGTTCGCAACGCTGACCGGCGCGGCGGCACTCGGATCGATGGCGGCTTGGGTGGCCCACCTGCTGCAGCGTCGCGTGCACTGACCACCGGGCGCTCCCGTCTTTCCTTTCTTCCCTCTCACCTTCATCCAAGGCGTTCCATCATGCAATCCGTCATCCTCGTCACTGGCGCCGGCTCCGGCATCGGCAGGCTCAGCGCACAGGCGCTCGCCGAAGCGGGCCACATCGTCTATGCCTCCATGCGCGACATCGCAGGCCGCAACAAGGCGCGCGCGGCCGAGCTGCGCGCGCTGGCCGTGGCCCAGGGGCTTCAGCTGCATCCGCTTGAACTCGATGTGCTGTCGCAGGCCTCCGCCGATGCCGCCGCGGCGACCATCGTCCAGGCGCAGGGCCGCCTCGACGTGGTGATGCAGAACGCGGGCCATCTCGTGGTCGGGCCGACCGAGGCCTTCACGCCGGAAGACATCACCCAGGTGTTCGACACCAACGTGCTCGGTGCCCAGCGCGTGAACCGCGCGGTGCTGCCGTACCTGCGCCAGCAGGAGTCGGGGCTGATGCTGTGGATCAGCAGCACGACCACCAAGGGCGGCTTTCCGCCGTTCATGGGCCCGTACGGTGCGGCCAAGGCGGCCATGGATTCGCTGGCCGTGACGCTGGCCTACGAGATCGCGCGCTTCGGCATCGAGACCTCGATCGTCGTGCCGGGCGCGTTCACGCGGGGCACCGATCACTTTCCGAGTGCGGGCAAGCCCTCCGATGCGGCCATTGCCGCCGCCTACGGCCGCTACGACGGCGTGATGGACCGCATCGGCGAGCGCCTGTCCGCTCTCACGCCGGAGCACGCCGACCCGCAGGCCGTGGCCGACGACATCGTGCGCATCGTGGGCCTGCCGGCGGGCACGCGGCCGATGCGTTCGCTGATCGACTTCGTGGGCGACGGTGCGGCGGAGGTCTTCGAGGTGTCAGAGCGCGTGCGCATCGACTTCGCCCGGCGCATCGGCATGGGCGACCTGCTCGAGGCGAAGGTCCGGCGCTGAGCGGGGCGCTGTCAACAAGAAGCGGTGGATCTTCCTGTCCAATAGCGGCATGGAACATTCACCGAACGACGTGACAGAGCGCCTGAACGATCTCGAGATCAAGTCGAGCTATGCCGAAGACCTGCTCGAGCAGCTGAACATGACGATCTATCGGCAACAGCAACAGATCGACAGCCTGATCCTGCAGGTCGCGCAACTCAGGCTGCAAAGCCAGAACGCAGGGCAGGACGGGGGCGCGCGCAACCTGCGCGACGAACTCCCTCCCCACTATTGAAGAAGAGCGCTCAGCCGTGCGCGTGCCACAGCACGGCGAAGAAGTGGCAGGTGCTGCCGGCCAGCACGAAGAGGTGCCACACCGAATGCGCGTAGCGCACCTTGTTGTCGAACAGGAACACCACGGCCCCGGCCGTGTAGAACAGCCCGCCGGCCACCAGCCAGGCCAGCCCCGCCGATGACATGCGCTCGTACAGTGGCACCGCCGCCATCAGCGCCATCCAGCCCATCGCCACGTACAGGCCGGTCGACCACAGCGGGTGTTGCAGGCGGTTGAACAGCTTGGCGCCCACGCCCAGCACGGCGGCGGCGGTGATGGCGCCGAACAGCGTCCAGCCCCAGGGGCCGCGCAGCACGCCGAACAGAAAGGGCATGTAGCTGCCCGCAATGAACAGGTAGATGGCCGCGTGGTCGAGCCGGTTGAACCAGGCCTTGGCGCGGCCGATCGGCAGCGCGTGGTACAGCGTGGAGATCAGGTACAGCACGATGGCCGTGCCCGCGAAGAGCGAGGCGCCCACCACGGCCGCGGCCTGGCCCTTCTGGGCGGCGCTGTAGACCAGGATCGGCAGCGAGGCAATCGCCAGCAGCAGGCCCAGGCCGTGGCTCAGGGCGTTGAAGAGCTCTTCCATCGCGGTCTGGTCGCGCGCGGCGGACGCCTGCTTTTTCTGCAGATCGGTGGAACGGGCGGGCTGCAGCTGCAGCGGCGGGCTATTCGTCATCAGGAACAGAGCCTCCGGGATCGGTGTTGGTTCCGCAAGAATTCGCGAAACCGGCAGATCATGTTACTTGACCTGCTGTTTGCCGAGTTTGCGTGCCAATGTGCGCCGATGCATGCCGAGCCGGCGCGCGGTTTCCGAGATGTTGAAGCCGGTTTCGGCCAGCATCTCGTGGATGCGCTCCCACTCCAGCGTCTTGATCGAGGTGGAGCGGTTGGTCAGTTCGACCTCGGTGGTGCCGGCGGCGCGGCCGAAGGCGGCCTCGATGTCGTCGGTGTTCGAGGGCTTGGCCAGGTAGTGGCAGGCGCCGAGCTTGATGGCCTCGACGGCGGTGGCGATGCTCGCGAAGCCGGTGAGCACCACGATCAGCATTTCGGCATCGTGCCGGTGCAGCATCTGCACGCAGGCCAGGCCCGAGGCCTCGCCGTTGAGCTTCAGGTCGACCACCGCGTAGCCGGGCGAGGGCCCGTCGCCTTCCTCGAGCAGCGCTTCCACCTCCTCGAGGTTGCGCGCATGCAGCACCACGTAGCCGCGCCGCTCGAAGGAACGCGCGAGCGTGCGTGCGAAGGCCTCGTCGTCCTCGACGATCAGCAGCTGGCGGACTTCGGCGGTGTCGGGTGTGTGGGTCATGGGCTGCTCGGGGCTTGGGGGGCGGCGTTG
>NZ_JBWKYF010000146.1:0-5329 GCF_059423605.1 Variovorax sp. GW460-12-1-14-LB1 | reverse complement strand
ACGCAGATGGACCAGGTGACGCAGCAGAACGCGGCGCTGGTCGAAGAAGCTTCGGCCGCCGCGCAGTCGCTGCAGGAGCAGGCCGGCGCCCTGGTCGAGGCCGTGAGCACCTTCAAGCTCGACGCCGACGAAGCCGTTGCGGCCTGAACGCCCCGTGTCCACGCACTTCCATCCGAAAGCCCTGCGCCGCGTCGGCATGGGCTTCGCTGCATTGCTCCTGCTGCTGGCCGTGGCGCTCTTCCTCGGCTTTCACATCGGCACCGGCTGCGCCTGGGCGCTCCATGCCGTGTGGGCGCTGGCGGGCGCCGCCTGCCTGACGGGCCTGGGTCTCGCGGGCTTTGCGGCGCACGCACGGGCCCGTGCAAGCCACCACGACGCCAAGGTGGCCGAGCGGCTGGACCGGGTGTTCCAGCACGTCAACGCCACCGACGCCTGACAGAGAACGCATGCGCCCGCGCCCCGATCCGCGCCTTTCTTTAGAAAAAAGACTCAAGTCTGGCGGCGCGCTGCCGATAACAGGGAGACGGGGTGGCGCAGGCCGCCGTCCCGCCATGCCGTCATGTCATGCCGGTGGCCCGCCGCGCGATGCGGCCACCGTCCCCCGTTATTGAAGGAAGAGAAGCGCAATGAGTTTGAAGGATCTGAAAATCGGCACCCGCCTGGGGCTCGGCTTCGCGGTGCTGCTGCTGCTGATGGCGTTCATTGCGGGCACGGGCGTGCTGCGCCTCACGAACGTGGGGCAGGCGACCGACGAGATGGTGCAGGGCGCGCTGGTCAAGGAGCGGCTGGCGGCCGAATGGCTCAGCCTGCTCAAGTCGAACACCGTCGCCAACTACGCGATGGTCAAGACCACCGACCCCGAGGTGGCGGCCTATTTCGCCAAGCTCCAGGCGGCGGGTTCGGCGCGCATCACGCCGGCGCAGAAGCAGCTGGAAGCCATGCTCGCCACGCCGGAAGAAAAGGCGCTCTATGCCGCGGTGGTCGCGGCGCGCGTCGTCGTGCTCGAGACCGTGGGCACGCTCAACAAGCTCAAGGACGAGAAGAAGATCGACGAAGCCAATGTGCTGGTCGACACCAAGTTCAGCGCGGCGCTCGCCGTCTACGCCGGCGCGGTCGAAAACCTGGCCAACCACCAGCGCGAGAAGATCGACGCCGCCGCCAAGGGCATCGCGGCCGACCACACCGAGGGCCGCACCACGCTGCTCGTGCTGTCGGCCATCGCGCTGGCGGTGGGCGCGCTGTTCGCCTGGCGCCTTACGCTGGGCATCGTGCGCCCGCTGGGCCATGCGCTCGAAGTAGCCGAGACGGTGGCCGCGGGCGACCTGAGCGCGAACATCCGCGTGGACAGCCGCGACGAAGCGGGCCAGCTGATGCAGGCGCTGAAGGACATGAACGCCAACCTGGCCAAGGTGGTGGGCGAAGTGCGAACGGGCACGGAGACGATCGCCACGGCCTCGGGTCAGATCGCTTCGGGCAACCAGGACCTGTCGTCGCGCACGGAAGAGCAGGCGAGTTCGCTGGAGCAGACGGCGGCTTCGATGGAAGAGCTGACCTCGACGGTGAAGCAGAACGCGGACAACGCGCGGCAGGCGAATCAGCTGGCCGTCTCCGCTTCGGAAGTCGCAGTGAAGGGTGGGGCGGTCGTGTCGCAGGTCGTGGACACGATGGGCTCGATCAACGCCTCGTCCAAGAAGATCGTCGACATCATCGGCGTGATCGATGGCATTGCATTCCAGACCAACATCCTGGCGCTGAACGCTGCTGTTGAAGCCGCACGCGCTGGTGAGCAAGGCCGAGGCTTCGCAGTGGTCGCGTCCGAAGTTCGCAGCCTCGCCCAACGCTCCGCAGCCGCCGCCAAGGAAATCAAGACCCTCATCGGCGACTCGGTGGAAAAGGTCGAAGAAGGCAGCAAGCAAGTCGCAGAAGCCGGCCGCACGATGGAAGAAATCGTCGGCAGCGTGAAGCGCGTGACTGACATCATGGGCGAGATCACCGCTGCCAGCCAGGAGCAGACCTCGGGCATCGAGCAGATCAACCAGGCGATCACGCAGATGGACCAGGTGACGCAGCAGAACGCGGCGCTGGTCGAAGAAGCCTCGGCGGCGGCGCAGTCGCTGCAGGAGCAGGCCGGCAGCCTGTCGCAGGTCGTCGGCGTGTTCCGCCTCGGCGGCAGCAGCGCCCACAGCAACGCGCTGGCCCTGGCCTGAAGGCGACGCACCGGCCATGCGTGTCAATCTGCCCGTCACCGACATCGAATACGAACTCTCGAAGGAAGAGGCCCTGGTGTCCCGCACCGACCTCAAGGGCCGCATCACCTACGTCAACCCGGCCTTCGTCGCGGCCAGCGGCTTCACGGCCGGCGAACTGCTGGGCAAGGCGCACAACATCGTGCGCCACCCCGACGTGCCGCCCGAGGCCTTCGCCGACCTGTGGCGCACGCTCGACCAGGGCCTGCCCTGGACCGGCCTGATCAAGAACCGGCGCAAGAACGGCGACTTCTACTGGGTGCTCGCCAACGTCACGCCGATCCGCCACCAGGGCCGCGTGGAGGGCTACATGTCCGTACGCAGCCGCCCCGCGCGCGAGGACGTGGCCGCCGCCGATGCGCTCTACCGCCGCATGCGCGAGGGCGAGGCCAAGGGCCTCGAACTGCTGCAGGGCGAGGTGGTGCGCAGCGGCTGGGCCCATCCGTTGGCGCGGCTGCGGCGCATTCCGGTGCGCCGCCGCGTGTTCGGCGTGACCGTCGCGGCGGCGGCGCTGTCAGCGGGCCTGGGCGCGATGGGCTGGATGGAAGCGTCCCGCCTGGCGGCGGCATCGGGCGCGCACAGCTGGTTGCCCAACGCCGTGGCAGCGGGCGGCCTCGGCGCCGTGCTGGCGTGGCTGGGCCTGGGGGCGTTCCTCGGGCGCACGGTGTTCCGTCCGCTCGACGAAGCCATCGAGGTCGCGCGCACCATCGCGGGCGGCGACCTCGTGCGCTTCACGGTGCGGCCCGGCGACGAGATCGCGGGGCTGCTGCGCGCGCTGAACCAGATGAGCGCCAACCTCTTCGCGATCGTCGCGGACGTGGGCGCGAACGTCGCCGGCGTGATGTCGGCGTCGAGCCAGATCGCCTCGGGCAACGAGGACCTGTCCTCGCGCACCGAGCAGCAGGCCAGCTCGCTCGAACAGACAGCGGCGTCGATGGAAGAGCTGACCTCGACCGTGAAGCAGAACGCGGACAACGCCCTGCAGGCGAACCAGCTGGCCGTTTCCGCCTCGGAAGTGGCGGTGAAGGGCGGTGCCGTGGTGTCGCAGGTCGTGGACACGATGGGCTCGATCAACGCTTCGTCGAAAAAGATCGTCGACATCATCGGCGTGATCGACGGCATCGCGTTCCAGACCAACATCCTCGCGCTGAACGCGGCCGTGGAAGCCGCGCGCGCGGGCGAGCAGGGCAAGGGCTTCGCCGTGGTCGCGTCGGAAGTGCGCAGCCTCGCGCAGCGCTCGGCCGCTGCGGCCAAAGAAATCAAGACCCTCATCGGCGACTCGGTGGAGAAGGTCGAGGCGGGAAGCAAGCAGGTGGCCGAGGCCGGCCGCACCATGCAGGAGATCGTCGGCAGCGTGAAGCGCGTGACCGACATCATGGGCGAGATCACGACGGCGAGCCAGGAGCAGACCTCGGGCATCGAGCAGATCAACCAGGCCATCGCGCAGATGGACCAGGTCACGCAGCAGAACGCCGCATTGGTCGAGGAAGCCTCGGCCACGGCGCAGTCGCTGCAGGAACAGGCGGAGGGCCTGGTCCGGGCCGCAGGGGTATTCAGGACCGGGGCGGGCGAGGGTGCCGGCGCCCGGGATGCGTATTGAACGAGGAGAAGAACACATGTTGAACAACACCAGAGACACATCACCGCGATCGAATGGCGCGGCGCCGTCCGCGTCCGCCGTGGCCAACCGCCTGGAGGTCGTGACCTTCAAGCTCGGCGACGAGGAATACGGCATCGACATCCAGAAGGTGCAGGAGCTGCGCGGCTACGACGCCGTGACGCGCATCGCGAACGCGCCGGACTACATCAAGGGCGTGGTCAACCTGCGCGGCATCATCGTGCCGATCATCGACATGCGCATCAAGTTCGAGCTGGGCGCGCCCACCTACGACCAGTTCACGGTGGTGATCGTGCTGAACATCGCGGGCCGCGTGGTGGGCATGGTGGTGGACAGCGTGTCCGACGTGATCACGCTCACCGCCGAGCAGATCAAGCCGGCGCCCGAGATGGGCTCGGTGCTCGATACCGACTACCTGATCGGCCTGGGCACGCTGGACGAACGCATGCTGATCCTGGTGGACATCGACCGGCTGATGTCCAGCGAAGAAATGGGCCTCATCGAAGCCGCCGCCACCGTTTGAGGACCACCCCATGACATTCTTTTCGAACCTTCGCATCGGCACCCGCCTGACCCTTGCCTTCGCCATCGTGCTGGGGCTGACGCTCATTTCCAGCGCGGTGGGGCTGATGTCGGCGCACAAGAACGCCGAAGCCACGCGCATCATGATGCAGAGTCCGCTGGCCAAGGAGCGGCTCATTTCCGACTGGTACGTGCTGACCTACTCGGCCATCGCGCGTACCTCGATGATCGCGCGCACCACCGACGAAGCGCTGCCGATGCTGTTCGCCGACGTGATCTCCGAGAGCGTGAAGAAGGGCAGCGAGACCATGGCCAAGGTCGAGGCGCTGCTGGTCACCGACGAAGAAAAGGCGACCTACAAGTCCATCGTCGAGCTGCGCGCCAAGTATCAGGCCGCCAAGGACGAGGTGACCCGCGCCAAGGCCAGTGGCAACACGGTCGAGACCGTGCGCGCCTATCAGCTGTCGTTCCAGCCGGCCGCCAAGGCCTACGAGAACCGCGTGCTCGAACTGCTGGCCATCGAGCGCCGCGCCATCGACGACATGAGCCACGCCATCGACGCGGCGAATGCGAAGAGCTTCAACCTGCGGCTGCTGCTGACGGCGCTCACGGTGCTGCTGGGCGGCCTGTTCGCCTTCTTCATCTCGCGCAGCATCGTGCGTCCGCTGGCCAAGGCCGTGGGCGTGGCCGAGACGGTGGCCGCGGGCGACCTGAGCGCGAACATCCGCGTGGACAGCCGCGACGAGACCGGGCAGCTGATGCAGGCGCTGAAGGACATGAACACCAACCTGGCGAAGGTGGTGGGCGAGGTGCGCACGGGCACGGAGACCATTGCCACGGCGTCGGGGCAGATCGCTTCGGGCAATCAGGACCTGTCGTCGCGTACCGAAGAGCAAGCCAGCTCGCTGGAGCAGACGGCGGCGTCGATGGAAGAGCTGACCTC
>NZ_JBWKYF010000145.1:0-5608 GCF_059423605.1 Variovorax sp. GW460-12-1-14-LB1 | reverse complement strand
GGGGCTTGGGCTCGAC
The DNA here is from genome assembly GCF_059423605.1 of Variovorax sp. GW460-12-1-14-LB1. Classification (NCBI taxonomy): domain Bacteria; kingdom Pseudomonadati; phylum Pseudomonadota; class Betaproteobacteria; order Burkholderiales; family Comamonadaceae; genus Variovorax; species Variovorax sp. GW460-12-1-14-LB1. The sequence continues at coordinate 5,592 of NZ_JBWKYF010000145.1, read as the reverse complement.
CGCCGGCGCGGGGGCCGCAGCCACCGCAACGGCGGCTGGCGCTTCAGCGGATTCGTTGCGCTGCGCGGCCGGCATCGGCGTCATCGCGCCCATCAGGTCGATGTGCAGCTCGTCGCCGTCGTTCAGTGCCACGGCGCGGTGCAGCAGGTTCTCGAGCTCGCGCACGTTGCCGTCGAGCGGGTGCTGGGCCAGGCGCTGCAGCAGCGCGTCGGACAGGCGCGGCACGGGCAGGCCGCCGTCCTGCGCGATGCGCGCGAGCAGCGCGGTGCACAGCGCGGGCAGGTCTTCGCGGCGCTCGCGCAGCGCGGGCACGGCGATCTCGATCACGTTGAGGCGGTAGAACAGGTCCTGCCGGAAGCGGCCGGCCAGCACCTCAGCGTGCAAATCTTTATGGGTGGCGCTCACGATGCGCACGTCGACCGCGTCTTCCTGCGTCGAGCCGATGGCGCGCACGCTGCGTTCCTGGATGGCGCGCAGCAGCTTCGACTGCATGGCCAGCGGCAGGTCGCCGATTTCGTCGAGGAACAGCGTGCCGTCGCGCGCCGCCTGGAAGTAGCCATCGCGGTCCTGCGAGGAGCCGGTGTACGAGCCCTTCTTGGCGCCGAAGAACTCGGCCTCGAGCAGGTTCTCGGGAATCGCGCCGCAGTTCACCGCGACGAAGGGACCTTCGCTGCGCTGGCTGCAGCCGTGCACGGCGCGTGCGACCAGCTCCTTGCCGGTGCCCGACTCGCCGCGCACCAGCACCGGCGCCATGCCGCGCGCCACCTTGGCGATGCGCGACTTCACGAGGCGCATCGGGTCGGAGTCGCCGACCAGCCGGTCGAGCGCGGTGGCGCCGCTGCGCGTCACGGCCAGCGCGTCGGGGCGTTCGCCGCCCTGGCCGGCGGCCTGCGGCGGCGCCTTCTGCGGCACGACCACCGCGGCGCGGTTGGCCTGCACGGCCGACGCCACCACGGCGCGGAACTGCTTCAGGTCGACCGGCTTCGTGAGGTAGTCGAAGGCGCCGGCCTTCAGCGCCTCGACCGCGTTCTCGGCGGAGCCGTAGGCCGTCATGACCACGCAGCGTTCGCTGCGCTGGTCTTTCTGGATGCGGTGGATGATCTCCATGCCTTCGCCGTCGGGCAGCCGCATGTCGGTGATCACGGCGTCGAAGCGGCCGGCCTCCAGGTGCTGCCAGGCTTCGGACACGCTGCCCGCCGCTTCGACCCGGTAGCCTTCACGCAGCAGCGTGAGTTCGTACAGCGTGCGCAGGTCGGGCTCGTCGTCGATGACAAGGATCTGCGCGGGGCGCGGGGCGGCGGCGGAAGACGGGAGGGAGCTCACGGCCGCTATTGTGTCAGCCGGTTTTCGCTCGGTGCGAAGCTGACGAAGAATTCGTTGCCCTCGGGGCCGCCCGGCACCAGCGCGCGCCGTTCGTAGCCGATGGTGGCGCCGTGGCGCCGGCACAGCTCGCGGCACAGGAAGAGGCCCAGGCCGCTGGAACGGCTCTCGGACGAGAAGAAGGGTTCGAACAGGTGGCGCTGCACCGCCGGCTCCAGCGGCGCGCCGTCGCTCCACACCAGCAGCGCGGGGCGCTGCACGCCGGCGCGCTGCACCGTGGTGATGACCTGGATCGCGCCCTCGCGCTGGCTGGCGTAGCGCGCCGCGTTGTCCAGCAGGTTCACCAGCAGGCGGCGCAGGTGCTCGGCCTCGAAGCGCACCTCGCTGCCCGGCGCGTCGAGCGCCACGCGCACGCCCTTGCGCTGGGTCTGGCGTATCCATTCCTCGGCCAGGATCTGCGCGGCCGGGTCGAGCACCAGCTGCTCGCCCAGCGAGAGCACGCGCTGTTGGCGCGCGCGCGAGACGTCGAGCACGTCGTCCACGATGCGCGCCAGGCGCTGCGCGTTGTGCTGGACCATGTCGGTCAGCTTGCGGTGCGCCGGGTCGGTCAGGTCTTCGCTGAGCAGCGCGCTGGCCTGCGCGATGGCGGCCAGCGGGTTGCGGATTTCATGCGCCACCGCGGCCGACATGCGGCCCATCGCGGCGAGCTTTTCGGTGCGGATGCGGGCTTCGAGCTCGCGCAGGTCCTGCAGGAACATCACGCACAGGCTGTCGGCGCGGCGGTCGTCGGTGGGCGTGAGCCGGGTGCGCACGCGCACCTCGCGCGCCGCGCCGCGGGCCTGTGCCACCGGGATCTCTTCGGTCTGCGGCGCGCGCCGCGCGAAGGTCTGGCGCGCCAGCGCAGCCAGCGCATGCCAGGCCGGTTGGGTGTGCAGCGGGAACGGCAACGCCAGTTGCGCCAGGCCCTGGCCGAGGATCGCGTCGGCCGCCGGGTTGGCTGCGTGCACCAGGCCGTCCGTGTCGATCACCAGCACGCCTTCGCTCAGGGTTTCGATCACCAGGTCGTTGACCTGCGCCTGCATCTGCGCGTGGCTGCGGCTGCGCTGCGCCACCGCTTCTTCGCGTGCCAGCCGGCGCGCGAGCTCGTGCGCGAGCAGCGCCACCACGAACAGGCCGGTGCCGGTGAGGGCGGCCTGCACGAAGCGCGCCGAGGCATCGGTGGGTTGCTGCAGCCAGTGCCAGCCGGCGTCGGCCAGCAGCAGCAGCGTCACGGTGGCCGTGGTGCCCAGGCCCACGAGCAGCGTGCCGAGCACCGCGCTCATCAGCACCGGCAGCGCGAACAGCGGCGTGTAGTTGACGCTGCCGCCCTGCAGCACCTGCAAGGCGCTGAAGATGCCCAGGTCGACCCCGATGGTCAGGAGCCAGAGCGTCGAGAAGCCGCGGATCGGCGGCTCGAAGTGCGCGTAGCGCATCTCCAGCCAAGCCAGCACGAGGTAGCCGCCCGACAGCACGATCGGCAGCGGCTGCACGGCCTGCCCGATGGCGAAGGCCACGCCCTGCAGCAGCACCAGCACCACCGCCACGAAACAGCGCGCCGCCATGAAGCCGCGCCACAGCCGCAGCAGGGCCGTGCTGTCGCCGGCGCCCAGGTCGAGCACGTCCCAGTCGGTGGCCGGCTCGCCGCGCGACCGGCGCAAGGAACTCATGCGGAGGTGCCGGCCTGGCGGTGCGCGGCGCTGCAGAACACCGCGCCGTCCGGCCCGGGGAGTGCGTCGGCCGCGGGCAGGTGCAGCCCGCAGTGGGCGCAGCGCACCATCGCCTGCGGCGGGCCGACGGCCGGCGTGCGCTGCTGTGCCTTCTTGGCGCGTTCTTGCTGTGCGTCGCGCATCTCTTCGCGCCGGTTCTTGCGCCAGAGCCAGATCGCGACCCACACCACCGCGAGGACGAGCAGGTACTTCATGCGGGCAGGCGCGTCAGCACGACTTCGAGCACGAAGCGCGAGCCCACATAGGCCAGCAGCAGCAGCGCCGCGCCCGCATACAGCACGCGCCGCGCCGTGCGTCCGCGCCAGCCGAAGCGCGCGCGCCCGGTCAGCAGGACCGCGAAGCTGAGCCAGGCGAGCACCGAGAAGATGGTCTTGTGGTCCCATTTCCAGGCACGGCCGGCGGCGCCGTAGAGCTGCTCGCTGAACAGCAGGCCGGCCAGCAGCGTGGCCGAGAGCAGCACGAAGCCCGCGGTGACGAAGCGGAAAGTGAGCCGTTCCAGCGTGAGCAGCGGCACGCCGGCCTGCGCATCGGCGCTGGCGAGGCGGATCTGCTTTTCGGCCCGCGTGATCAGCCAGGCGTGCACCACGGCGGCGCCGAACAGGCCGTACGAGGCGATGCCCAGTGCGAGGTGCAGCGGCAGCCAGGGCGAGGCGCTGACATGCAGCGGCGTGCCCGGGAACAGCAGCGCCAGCAGCACGGCGGCCGCGCCCAGCCAGGCCAGCGCACGGCGTGCCTTCAGTTGCGGGTACAGGCGGCTTTCGACCGCGTAGACCGTGAGCACCAGCCACGCCGTGACCGACAGCGCCGGCGCAAAACCGAAGCGAGGGTCGCCGCCGATCAGCCCGTGGCCGAGCACCGCAGCGTGCAGCAGCCATGCGATGCCGAGCGCCCATTGGGTGGTCTGGCGGCTGAGCCGCGCACCGGCGGCAGCGGCAAAACCGTAGGCTGCCGCGGTGGCGATGCCCAGCGCCACGCCGAGTGGGGAGGGGATCGCTAAAATCATCGGTGGAGTGTATAGGCTCGTCCCCCGGCTTCGCGCACGTCGCGTCGCTTCGCCCACCCCCGCCGGGGGCACCCCCGCGAGAGAGCGGGCCCACATACCGCTTCCAGGTTTTCACGACTTTCCATCGGTCCGCTGCCGCGGACAACAAGGTATTTCCTTCATGGCCACCGCCCTCACCGAAAAGTTCTCCCGCCTCGTCAAGACGATGAGCGGCCAGGCGCGCATCACCGAAAGCAACGTGCAGGATATGCTGCGCGAGGTGCGCATGGCGCTGCTGGAGGCCGACGTGGCGCTGCCCGTGGTGCGCGACTTCGTCGCCCGCGTGAAGGAGAAGGCGCTCGGCCAGGAAGTGCTGGGCTCGCTCAAGCCGGGCCAGGCGCTGGTGGGCATCGTCAACCGCGAACTCGCCGCCACCATGGGCGAGGGCGTGTCGGACATCAACCTCGCGGCCCAGCCGCCGGCCGTGATCCTCATGGCCGGCCTGCAGGGCGCCGGCAAGACCACCACCACCGCCAAGCTGGCCAAGCACCTGATCGAGAAGCGCAAGAAGAAGGTGCTCACCGTGTCGGGCGACGTGTACCGCCCGGCCGCCATCGAGCAGCTCAAGACCGTCACCAAGCAGGCCGGCGCCGAGTGGTTCCCGAGCACGCCCGACCAGAAGCCGCTGGACATCGCGCGCGCCGCGCTCGACCACGCTAGGCGCCACTACTTCGACGTGCTGCTGGTCGACACGGCCGGCCGCCTGGCGATCGACGAAGTGCTGATGACCGAGATCAAGCAGCTGCACGCCGAGCTCGATCCGGTCGAAACCCTGTTCGTGGTCGATGCCATGCAGGGCCAGGACGCGATCAACACCGCCAAGGCCTTCAAGGAGGCGCTGCCCCTCACCGGCATCATCCTGACCAAGACCGACGGCGACTCGCGCGGCGGCGCGGCGCTGTCGGTGCGCCAAGTGACGGGCGTGCCGATCAAGTTCGCCGGCGTGAGCGAGAAGATCGACGGCCTCGAGGTGTTCGACGCCGAGCGCCATGCGGGCCGCATCCTGGGCATGGGCGACATCGTCGCGCTGGTCGAGCAGGTCACGGCCGGCGTCGACGTGGCGGCGGCGCAGAAGCTCGCGGCCAAGGTCAAGAGCGGCGCGGGCTTCGACCTGAACGACTTCCTCGGCCAGCTGCAGCAGATGAAGCAGATGGGCGGCCTCTCCAGCCTGATGGACAAGCTGCCGCAGCAGATGGCCGCCAAGGCCACCGAGGCCGACATGACCCGCGCCGAGCGCGACATCCGCCGCAAGGAAGGCATCATCCAGAGCATGACGCCGCTGGAGCGCCGCAAGCCCGAGCTGCTCAAGGCCACGCGCAAGCGCCGCATCGCGGCCGGCGCCGGCGTGCAGGTTCAGGAAGTGAACCGCCTGCTCAACGAGTTCGAGCAGATGCAGGGCATGATGAAGAAGATGAAGGGCGGCGGCCTCATGAAGATGATGAAAAAGATGGGCGGCATGAAGGG
>NZ_JBWKYF010000144.1:0-5619 GCF_059423605.1 Variovorax sp. GW460-12-1-14-LB1 | reverse complement strand
GGCCCCGGCACCGATCGCCCCTCGCTCACGCTCCGCCGGCACTTCCGCGTCAGCCCCGCCAAAGTCTGGCGCGCGTGGACCGACCCGCAAGCGCTGAAGCACTGGTTCGGCCCCGAGGAGATCGTCGACGTGCCGCTGGCCGAGGTCGACCTGCGCGTGGGCGGGCGCTTTCGCGTGACCATGTTGGCGGCCGACGGCGAGACGCACGATGTGAGCGGCACGTACCTCGAGGTCGTGCCCGAGCGCCGGCTGGTCTTCAGCTGGGCCTGGCGCAGCACGCCCGAGCGCGAGTCACGCGTCACGGTGCAGCTCGAGCCCGACGCGGGCGGCTGCGAGCTCGTGCTCATGCACCAGCAGTTCTTCGACGAAGCGGCGCGCGACGGCCACAACCATGGCTGGACCGGCTCCCTCGTCAAGCTCGAGAGTTGGTTGCTCGCCGGCGACACCGGGTGACGGCACAACCGACGGCCATCGCCGACACGCTGGACGCGATCTACCGCAGCGAGTCGCGCCGCATCTTCGCCACGCTGGTGCGGCTGCTGGGCGATTTCGACCTGGCGGAAGAAGCCCTGCACGACGCCTTTCGCGCCGCGCTCGAGCAATGGCCGCGCGAAGGCGTGCCGGCCAACCCGCGCGCCTGGCTGGTGTCGGCGGGGCGCTTCAAATCGATCGACGGCATCCGCCGGCAGGCGCGCTTCACCGCGTGGGACGACGCCACCGCCCACACCGACACGCTGGCCGATCCCGCGCCCGCCTGGCACGAAGCCGACCCCGATGCCGACGCGCTCGAGGACGACCGCCTGCGCCTGGTCTTCACCTGCTGCCACCCCGTGCTCGCACCCGACGCCCAGGTGGCGCTCACGCTGCGCGAGGTCTGCGGGCTGGCGACAGAGGAGATCGCGCGCGCCTTCCTCGTGCCCGCGCCCACCATCGCGCAGCGCATCGTGCGGGCCAAGGCGCGCATCCGCGATGCCGGCATTCCGTACCAGGTGCCGGGTCTGGCCGAATTGCCCGAACGGCTCGATGCCGTGCTGCGCGTGGTGTACCTCGTGTTCAACGAAGGCTATGCGGCTTCGTCGGGCCAGAGCGTGACGCGCGCCGACCTTTCGGCCGAAGCGATCCGGCTCGGGCGCTTGGTGGCCGAGCTGCTGCCCGACCCCGAGGCGCTGGGCCTGCTCGCGCTGATGCTGCTGCACGACGCGCGCCGCGCTGCGCGCACCTCGGCGCAGGGCGAGTTGGTGCTGCTCGACGCGCAGGACCGCGGCCTGTGGCACCTTGGGCAGATCGGGGAGGGCGCGGCGCTGGTCGAGCGCGCGCTGCTGTCGCGCCGCTTCGGCCCGTACACCTTGCAGGCCGCCATCGCCGCGGTGCACGCCGAAGCGGCCGAGGCCGCCGCCACCGACTGGCCGCAGATCGTCGGCCTGTACGACGTGCTGCTGCGGCTCGATCCCTCGCCCGTGGCCGAGCTCAACCGCGCGGCGGCCGTGGCGATGCGCGACGGGCCGGCGGCCGGGCTGGTGCTGATCGACGCGCTGCTCGCGCGCGGCGAACTGGCCCGCTACCACCTGGCGCACGGCGCGCGTGCCGAACTGTGCCGGCGCCTGGGCCGTACCGATGACGCGCGTGAGGCTTATCTGCAGGCACTGTCGCTGGTCCGCCAGCAGCCCGAGCGGCAGTTCCTGGAGCGGCAGCTGGCCTCGCTGCCCGACACGAAAAATTTTTGACAGCCCTTGTCGATTCCGGCCGTCGCCGTTCGACCAGTGATGTCCTCACTCAAATTTGCAAGGAGATTCCGCATGAAATACCTCTGCCTCGTTCACTGCGACGAAGCGGTGCTTCGCGCGCTGCCGCCCGACGAGCGCCGTGCGCTCAATGCCGACTCGATGGCCTACGACCGCCTGCTCGAAGCCGCTGGCCACTTCATCGCCGCCGAGGCGCTGAGCCCGGTGCGCGCCGCCAAGGTCGTGCAGGTGCGCCAGGGCCAGCGCTCGCACGTCGACGGCCCGTACGCCGAAGCGCGCGAGCAGCTGTGCGGCTTCATCCTGGTCGAGGCGCGCGACCTGAACGCCGCGATCCAGCTGGCGGGCCGCATTCCGATGGCGCGCTACGGCGCCATCGAGGTGCGTCCCATCGACGTCATGGAAATGATCGAAAACCCCGAGGGGAATGCCGCATGAGATACCTTTGCCTCATTTTCGGAACCGACGCGCAGACGAGCCACTTCTCGGCGCAGGACATGGACCACTACATCAACGAACACATCGACTACGACGCCCATCTGCAGGCGCTCGGCAAGCTCGTCGTGGCCGAGGCCCTGCAGCCGGCCGGCACGGCGGTCACGGTGCGCATGCGCAACGACAAGCTCTCGGTCACCGACGGGCCGTTCGCCGAAACCAGCGAGCAGCTGGGCGGCTTCTACCTGGTCGAGGCCGACAGCGAAGAAGAAGCGCTGCAGCTCGCGGCCGGCATTCCCTCGGCGCGCTTGAGCAGCATCGAGGTGCGCAAGGTCTGGTCGGCAAGCGACAGCGGAGCTGGCCCATGAGCGGCGCACTCGACCGGGCGGCGCCCGCCCGCGCCACGGCGCGCGAATGGACGGGGCTGGCCGTCATCGCGCTGCCCTGCATGCTCTATTCGATGGACCTCACGGTGCTGAACCTGGCGATCCCGTCGATCAGCGAAGACCTCAAGCCCACCGCCTCGCAGCTGCTGTGGATCGTCGACATCTACGGCTTCTTCGTGGCCGGCCTGCTGGTCACCATGGGCACGCTGGGCGACCGCATCGGGCGGCGCCGGCTGCTGCTGATCGGCGCGGTGGCGTTCGGCGTGGCCTCGGTGCTCGCGGCCTTCTCGACCAGCGCCAACATGCTGATCGCCACGCGCGCGCTGCTGGGCGTGGCGGGGGCGACGCTGGCGCCGTCCACGCTCTCGCTGATCCGCAACATGTTCCTCGACCCGGCGCAGCGCACCGTGGCCATCGGCGTGTGGATCTCGAGCTACTCGGCCGGCGCCGTCATCGGCCCGGTGCTGGGCGGCGTGCTGCTGCAGTTCTTTCCGTGGGGCTCGGTGTTCCTCATCGGCGTGCCGGTGATGGTGCTGCTGCTGGCGCTCGGCCCCTGGCTGCTGCCCGAGTACCGCGACCCCGACGCGGGCGCGCTCGACCTGGCCAGCGTGGCACTCTCGCTGGGCGCGGTGCTGGCGGCCATCTACGGCATCAAGCAGGTGGCCGAGCACGGGCCCGACGCGGTGTCGCTGCTGGCCATCGCGGCCGGTGCGCTGCTGGGCTGGCTGTTCGCGCGCCGGCAGGGGCGGCTGGCCAACCCGATGATCGACCTGCGCTTGTTCAAGCTGCCGGCCTTCAGCGTATCGCTGGGGGCGTACATGCTGGCCTGCTTCGTGATGTTCGGGCTCTTTCTGTACAACGCGCAGTACCTGCAGCTGGTGCTCGGCCTGCCGCCGCTGGCGGCGGGCCTGTGGAGCATGCCGGGCGCCGGCGCCTTCATCGTCGGCTCGATGATCGTGCCCGCGCTCACGCGGCGCCTGTGCCCGGCCTACGTGATGGGCGGTGGTCTGGGCGTGGCGGCGCTGGGCTTCGGCATGCTGGTGCTGCTGCCCGCGCAGGGCGGGCTGGCCTGGATGGTGACGAGCGCGGTCATCTCTTCGCTCGGCCTGGCGCCGGTGTTCACCTTGGCCACCGACCTGGTCGTGGGCAGCGCGCCGCCGGAGCGCGCGGGCGTGGCCTCGGCCATCTCGGAGACCAGCTCCGAGTTCGGCGGGGCGCTGGGCATCGCCATCCTCGGCAGTGTCGGCGCGGCGATCTACCGGGCGGCTATGGCCGATGCCGTCCCCGCCGGCCTGGCCGGTGCGGCGGCGGTCGAAGCCGCCCGCAGCACGCTGGGCGGGGCGGTCGCGCTGGCCGGGGAACTGCCCGGTACCACCGGCGCCGCGCTGCTCGACACCGGGCGCGAGGCGCTGCTGCGCGCCCTGCGGCTGGTGGCCGGCCTGTGCGCGGTGGTGCTGCTGTTCGTCGGCGTGCTGGTGGCCGTGCGCCTGCGCAGCGTGGGCACGGCCCCGGCGCACGGCGCGCAGGAAGAGGGCGCCGTACCCCCGGGCGGTGCCGCATTGCCGGAGCGTTGACGAGCCTCCATACTGGGGCTTCCACGACGCACCCCACGACCGAACGGAGGCCCCATGAGCAACGAACTGCGCAAGAAGCTGCATGACCTGGCGGAACTGTCCGACAGCACCTCCGACCCGCAGACCAAGGCCATCGTCGAGGCGATCCGGCTGCAGACGGCGGTGCTGAACGAGCGGCTGTTCAGCATCGAGCTGCAGCTCGGCGCGCTCGCCAAGCGCATGGAAAACACCACCGACTGAGTCGGCTGCTGCTTTGTGGGGATAATCCCCGCCATGAGCGGCAACACCTTCGGAACTCTCTTCGCGGTCACCAATTTCGGCGAGTCGCACGGCCCGGCCATCGGCTGCGTGATCGACGGCTGCCCCCCGGGCATGGCCCTGAGCGAGGCCGACATCCAGGGCGACCTCGACCGCCGACGCCCCGGCACCAGCCGCCACGTCACCCAGCGCAACGAGCCCGACGCGGTGCAGATCCTGTCCGGCGTGTACGAGGGCAAGACCACCGGCACGCCCATCGCGCTGCTGATCCAGAACACCGACCAGCGCAGCAAGGACTACGGGCAGATCGCCCAGCAGTTCCGCCCCGGCCACGCCGACTTCACCTACTGGAAGAAATACGGCATCCGCGATCCGCGCGGCGGCGGGCGCTCCTCGGCACGCCTCACCGCACCCATGGTCGCGGCCGGCGCGGTCGCCAAGAAGTGGCTGGCCGAAAAATACGGGATGGTGTTCCGCGGCTGCATGACGCAGATCGGCGAGATCGCCATTCCCTTCGAGAGCTGGGACCACGTCCCGAACAACCCCTTCTTCGCCCCCATCGCCGACGTGAGCGCGCTGGAGGACTACATGGACCGCCTGCGCAAGGCCGGCGATTCGTGCGGCGCGCGCATCCGCGTCACCGCCACCAACGTGCCCGTGGGCCTGGGCGAGCCGCTGTTCGACAAGCTCGACGCCGAGATCGCCTACGCCATGATGGGCATCAACGCCGTGAAGGCGGTCGAAATCGGCGCCGGCTTCGACAGCATCACGCAGCGTGGCACCACGCACGGCGACTCGATCACGCCGACGGGTTTCCTCAGCAACAACGCAGGCGGCATCCTGGGCGGCATCAGCTCGGGGCAAGACCTCGAGGTGAGCATCGCGATCAAGCCCACCAGCTCGATCATCAGCCCGCGCCAGTCGATCGACGTGAACAACAACCCCGTCGAAGTCATCACCAAGGGCCGCCACGACCCCTGCGTGGGCATCCGCGCCACGCCCATCGCCGAAGCCATGCTCGCGCTGGTGGTGATGGAACACGTGCTGCGCAACCGCGCGCAGTGCGGCGACGTGAACCCGCCCGCTGAGAAGACCGAAGCTGCGTCGCCGCAGTCGTCCTTCCTCTAGGGCTTGCTGACACTGTGCAAGGGGTCGCGAAGCTCGCCACAGCCCGCCCATCAAGGCGCGTGACGCCGTGCGTGCGTCCGCACGCACAAGGAGCGCAAC
>NZ_JBWKYF010000143.1:0-5634 GCF_059423605.1 Variovorax sp. GW460-12-1-14-LB1 | reverse complement strand
TGAGCCGGCTGGCTCGCAAAGAGGGTGGGTCAATATTCGATGGAAATCGCGGGTCAGGATTCCATGGAAATCAACAGCTGCCACTCATTCAGCGTATCGGGGGCTTGGCTTTTGGGGGCCTTGGGATCGGGATGAGCATTTCCCGGACTGATTGCCATCTCCACGGTGTTCGCTGCCGTGATTTGGGAAGGCATGGTCCGGAGGTCCGTCGTCCTCAATCCAGGACCCTGAGTTCCTCGCGGTTCTTCCCTGCGGTTTCGAAGTCGGTTATCCACTTGGGTGGTCTACCAAAGCCATGCCACCTTCCTGGGCCACCAGGCTCTTTATAGAGAGGCCGGGCAGTTTCTGGCTCGTTAGAAGCGGGCGAGACTTGACGCTTGCTCTTTGCCTTGCGTGATTCCAAGGGCTGCAATAGCTTGAGCGCGTCCTCAAGTAAAAACTCGTTGTCCTTCAGCTCGGCCCTGAATCCCTCGACGATGCCATGGAGTGCATCCTGACGTGCCTGGAGCAGCGCTGCTTGCTTCTTTGCGAGCGCTGCCTCGAACTCGAGCACTTCTGCAGCTAGCGCTTTCAGTTGTTCATTCTTCATACGAAATCCCGAAATCTTGCTCCAAAAAACGAATAGACATTCATGAAAGTCTCAGAATGTATCCGAATTTCGGGAGTGCTGCGACAGCGAAAATTTGTCCTGCCTTTTGATTGACTGTCTTTCCTCTTGGGTGCAGAAGGCTTCCAACGTCTAGTCGGTGAGAACATCAGGGTGGTGGCTGCCTGCTTTCTTGGGGGAGCAGCGCTTAGAGTCGATCATTCCATGGGAGGGGCTAAGAGCATGATCGATACTTCGTGAGATCGTGATCTGATCTAGAAATCAAGCCTGCCAAGATCCTACTCCAGGCTGTCGAGAGACTTCTTAACCAGCTGAGCCTTGAATAGATCTTTCGGTGTTTTGGCAGCGCTGCCTTCGGGTGCAGGTGAAGGATTTCCCCGCAAGCGGTAGTACTTTGTGCGACCTACCGGATGCTCAACCACGTGACTAAAGTCAATCAAGATTTTCAAGGCGCGCTCAATACGAAGACGTTTCCAATCCTCCTCGAGAAAAAGGAACTGAAGATCCTTAAGTGTGACCAAAAACTGCCCTTGCTGCGCAAGATCATAGAAACGTCCATGCAAGTGATGTGCGTCCCTAGTAAGACGCTCCCGCAAGCTTGCTGAGGACACAAGGCGATGGTACTGACGTGCGTGCCACCGCACAATCTCGATTGCGCGATTGAGTGTTTCATCAGTAATCGAGCCATCAAATCCGTCAGCTACATGTAGCACAGCCGAAATCCGCGATGCTTGCTCCGTTAGTTTCGCGGCGAAGCCGTCCATGTGCTGGTATCGGCCGTCGGGCCGCATGTCAAACTGTGCATCGTTGAATGCATCGCGAAAGAGTTTTTGCGCATTCTTGGAAAAATCTAGCGCGCATCGCTCGTCATCGATTCCCCTAGAAAGGCTGGCGCTCTCTTCGAGCAGTTCGGTGCATCGTTCGGAATAAGTCGACAGATGTACCGTTGTTTTAGGGTTTTCGTCGAGAGTTCGATAGCCTGACGATGGGGGAGGACTCGTCCAGAGAAAGCGATTGATCAAACCACTTTCTTCGGCTTCCCGGCCTCGACGGTCCATGAAACGTTCAAGCATCCCAGGCTGAATGCCTAAGATCATTGACATCCGCGGTGCCGAAACCGAAACATGCTCTTTGGTATTCGCTCTATCGAGATAAATCGGGGCGCCTCCCCAGAGGTCATTCCAAAAAGTCATGTCTCGCATCAAACTCCCCTTGAAAAATCCGCTTGCCTCCATGGAATAAAGTAGGGACGATGGCCAGCGCAAGCACAAGGATTGCTTTACGGCAGTCGGGGTTGCATCACTAAAAATGAGTTTTGGAACCGTTGCAAGCCTCGGTTGCGAACGGTATAGATTTTCGAAGTCACGCTTCGCCCTGTCGGCCACCCTCTGGTTGCCAAGTTTCTTCTGATACTTGGCTTCCAAGTCTTTTCTTTTCATATCCCACATCTTCTTTTCGACGGCAAGATTGACTTTGGCTGAGCGAAATTCGGATGCAGTTTTCCGATCGAAATCGTGAAAGGGGCGCAGCAATGGAGAGGCAGACGCATCCTTGCCCTCCCCTGACCCTGCGATCAGAATCACATTTAAGGAGATCGGACTGGGAGACATTCCAGGCCGCCGAATGTTGTAGAGGTTTTGCGCCGCGCTGGCCATCGCTGCCAACGCAATGGGAGCAACCATCTCAACTGGGATTTTTGTATTCTGACTGTGCTCAGTGATCACCGAGGACAGGCAGGTCCCATATGCGTGGATGGGGCAGGGCTCAAATTTTTCAGGCGCGTACATCGACTTTCCTCTCGATTGACCGGACTCACCCTGATGCAAGGGAGAGTTGCGCTCGCTCACCCTTTTCCTTGTTGCAAGCCAACCGAGCTCGTGCTGACAGTGGCTCGGTGTGGACGTCTTGCGAAGCGATGATACTGATGCCGCAAGATATTCTCGTGCCAATGTTCGAAAAATTTGACTACAGTATCTATCTCGACAGAAAAAATAGATTGAATTTTGCAGAAACCATGCCAATTTCGGCTGATTTGTTGCACAAGTGTCTCTCTGTGGCATCGATTTTTCATTGGAGAGATACATGCGATTTTCGACAGAAGAATGCCGCGAGCGGGAGCAACGGACTCACTTCACGTTTGTGCAATGCGTCTGCGAATGTGTGATCGACTGCAGAAGTGGCTCGCGCAGGACGAGCTCGAGCGGTATGGCTGGCCTCCACTAAGATGCCGGCTCCTCTTTCGCGAGAGGGCACCATGAGTTTCGCAAGAAGTAGAAAGTGGAGGAATGTGTTTGCGTTCTCTCAGGCGAAAGATATTTTCAGAGCACATGACTATATGAGTTGCAATTGGCGGCGGCTTAGCTTCATTCGATTTCCCTGTCTTTCCCTTGAAGTTCGCCCTTGCGAGAAAGTTCGCCCTGTGCAAGTGGCTTCTATATCTCTAAGAAGAAATAGTCCCGCCATGACTAGGAGATCATCTAGTGGGAAAATACACCAAAAAGTCTGAACCACTCAATCCTAGCCAGAGGAGAAGAGTGATCTCGAGCTGTCAGCTAGAGTTTTCGGGGGGCGAGACATCGCTGGCCACTTTAGGCCCGCTTCGACTATGAGGGGGGCTGCTAGATTTAAGGCCTATGAGGAAAAGCTCTGGGAGCTTCCTTTTGTGCCGAGACTGTCGTTCGTGAGTTTGGATCCGCTTGACGAACAACTTGCCACGCGACAGATGCTGAGTGATGAAGACGATGTACTTCTCAAGATCAAGCTAGTTTCTACTGCAGTCAAGTCGATCGTTGAATCAACGGAAGAAGTTAGCTTCCTGAAGGATCGAAGCTTTCGAAATGGTGGAATTCGTGTGCAATGGACTGAAAAGATAATTGATCTGTCGACGGAGCAGGCATCTTGCCTTGTCAAAGCATTTGATTTTGATCCAGATGAAGTGCGACGACTTTTTCCGGGACATAGCTTCAATCCCTATTTTGAGTTGATGTGCATCGTCGTCACGAAGCTCAGGCGCGTGCGTGCGTCACTTCTTTGGTGGAATGTCTTCTCAGGAGATGCAGCACTCAAATTGGCTTCCAGGCTCAGAAAAGTCGTCAAGATCTTACGAGCGAAGGGACTGGATGCCAAGGTTCAGCAAGCGTTAGATAAGTGGCGCACACGCATGCGGGGTCGGACTTATTCTTCACGGAGGTACGTCGACAAAATTTTTGCGCTGTACCCGGACTTGTTTTCGATTCGCCTCAATCTGAACTACTGTATGCAGATGACGGAGGATGGGCGATTGTTGGAGTCGCCGATAGGCTTGCCGCAAGCAAAGGCGCATTTGGCGAAACTCGATCGCTTCATGCGCGATAGATTTCCAGTGGCGGGGCATCTGTATTGGCGTGAGTATGGACTGATGTCCGGCTATCACTTTCGGGTACTGTACCTCGTGAACGGCTTGATCAAAGAGGTTGATCATTCTGTTTTACCGCTGCTGGAAGAGCAGTGGAGGAAGGTGATCACCCAGGGGCGGGGCCGCCACTACAACTCCCATTCAGCGCGCTATCGGCAACAGGGGGGTGGCCAATTCCATGAAGACGACGCGCGAGAGAGCGAGCCCAGCAGATTGATGAATGAAGTAGAGCGACACATCACCCAGGCCGACTTTTGGGCCTTCCACAAGAAAGGTGGGAAATGTTTCGGACGAGGACAAGAACCGCTAGCGCTTTTTGAGGCAATGCAAGGCAAAGCAAGAAAAGCCTGATGTTGACGGTGCGCTCGATTGGCTGGAAGGCAGAAGCGCGAAGGTTAGCGGGTGCCTGTCAGAGGCTCAATGTCGAGTTGCGCGTGTCCGCGTCGTCAGCCACGTTTCGATTTCGCTTTCGAGCCATCCCACACTTGTGCTGCCGAGCTTCACCTGTTTGGGGAAAGTTGGATCGTAGCGTGGGGAGTTAGGGTCGAGACGGTCGTAGATTGCCGAGCGTGACAACGAGGTCCGGGCTTCGACTTGAGAACGGCGCAGGATCACCGTGGTGGGGGTTTTCCGCTCCGGCTCGACCTGCGCTTCTGTACCTTTTCTAACCGACGAACGAGTCTTGCTGTCTTGGTGCGAGGCTGGTTTCACTATGGGCGAAAGGGAGGGCACAAGCGTGCCGATGCGTTCAGCCGGCGCAAGGGGGGGCGCAGACGCTGAAGTGCGTTCGAGGACTTTTACGGAGTCGGCTTCCCGTGGTTCAAGTTGGCGATTGGCGGAAGGTGTTGTCAGTGATATGGCTCGTTCTGCAACCGGGGCCCTCGCTAGCCGTTTCGAGGAGAGTGAAAAGGCATCCGAATCTTCAGTTATCCGAAATTTGCGTGCCTTGAGGTACTTCAAAGCGTCTTCGCGGCGAATGAAGATGTTCTTTCCCGCGCTGTTTGCGCTGACGTGGTGGTGATCAAACGCAACGATCTTGCCGGCTGCGATTTCCTCTTGCAGGGCGAGGCGGTGTTTTTCCTGAATCTCGAGAATCTGGAGGCTATTGGCTGCGATCGCTTCTTCGCTCACGAACACTGGCTTCCAGGGGGGGCGATCGGGGTGCTTCAGATACGCATCCATCAATACTTCACGATTCTTCGCTGATAGGCCAGCGTGCGGTGGCAAGCCCGGCAAGATTCGAAGAAGCTCCGCGCGTTCCGCCGCGGTCATGTCGGATTGGATCTCGAGTTCCGAGGTTGGCAGCTTTACAACCTTTTGCTGGAGCCAGGCATAGTCTTCGGCCTCTCGCATGCTGGGGCAGATGGACTTGGCGATGAGCCGGGTGAGGTCCCACAGATCGATGGGATCGTCGGCAGGAAGTTGGATGTCAGTCTTTTGCACGCACGGCTTTCTCGGAAGGTGCCATCTGGAGCTCGATTGCTCGACGGGGTGTGGGCCCGGTGTCGAATGTATCAAGCCTGATTGCCTGCTCAACAAGGAGTAGAAATAGAGAATGTTGATTTCCATGGAATCCTGACCCGCGATTTCCATCGAATATTGACCCACCCTCTTTGCGAGCCAGCCGGCTCAC
>NZ_JBWKYF010000142.1:0-5890 GCF_059423605.1 Variovorax sp. GW460-12-1-14-LB1 | reverse complement strand
GGCTCGGCGAGCGCGGCGGGGGCGGGCACTGGCACGGGCGCCGCAACGGGTTCCACGGCCGGCAGGGTCTTTTCCTCCACGGCGGCCTCGGCCGCGCGCACCTCCTGCTTGCGGCGCGACCAGCGTCCGAGGAAACCCTCAGACATCGCCCGCGCCTCGCCCGCGCTTCTTCTCGGTCGTCACGCTCGCGGCGTTGCCGAAGCGGTCGACCAGCGAGCGGAAGCTCTCGGGCCGCCGGCGGCGCTTGGGCTCGACCACGTAGTGTTCGTCGACGAAGGCGCGCACCCAGTCGACCACCTCCGCGGGCGCCGGCACCTGCTCGACGGTTTCCTGCGCATCGAGCCAGCGCCCGGCCTCGTAGTAGCTGAGCGTGACCACGACCGGCCGCGGAATGGGTTCCGTGGAAAGCGTCGGTTCCTCGTCCATGCGCCACAGCACGAACCAGCACGGGGTCGGCGTGATTGCGTTGAGGTGGTAGCCCTCGGCCTCGTCGCGGTACAGCTCGACCTGGAAGCCGGGGTGCAGCCAGTGCTGCTCGCCGTCGTCGTCGCGCAGGAGGCGCGGTTCGGTGCCGAAACCGGGCTCGTCGGGCAGCACGCTGTCGAGCGTCCAGCGCCAGGGCTGCCAGTGGCTCGAGGGGCCGTGCAGGCGCTCGCGGCGCATGACCACCGCGACGTCGAGCGTCGGGCGGCCCGTGGGCGCGGTCGCGGGAGTGTCCGAAGAAGGCATGAACGAACCATAGCCGATGGCGCGCCCGTTCGCGAGCAGTACCCCTTCGAGCTCCGCTCGCAGCGGTGGCGTAGGATTCCGCATGGCCCCACGTGAAGACGACGCAGAAGACGAGACACCGCTGGCTTTCGATGCGGTCCCGCTGCCCCGGCGCGCCGGCGCGCCGCGCCTGAACCCGGCGCGCGGCCCGCTGCTGCGCCGCATCGAGATCGTCGACCAGCACGGCGAGCGCCGCGACATCGATATCCCGGCGGAGCGGCCGTTGACCGTCTTCGTCGACAAGCGCGAACTCGTGACGCTGATGACCCTGGGCGCCGCGCCCGAGCTGCTGGTGCTGGGCTACCTGCTGAACCAGGACCTGGTGCGGCGCGCCGACGAGGTCGAGAGCATCGACGTCGACTGGAGCGTGGAGGCGGCCGCCGTGAAGACCCACCGCGGCATCGCGAACCTCGCCGAAAAAACCGCGCACCGGGTCGTGACCACGGGCTGCGGACAAGGCACCGTCTTCGGCGATGCCATGGCGCAGATCGGCGCCGTGCGGCTGCCGGCGGCGCAGTCGGCGCGCATCGCGCAGGGCACGCTGGCGCGCATCCTCGAACAGATGAAATCACGCAACAGCGTGCACCGGCATGCCGGGTCGGTGCACGGGTGCGCGCTGTTCCGTGGCACCGAGATGCTGGTGTTCGCGGAAGACGTCGGACGGCACAACGCCATCGACACCATCGCCGGCTGGATGGCGGCGCATGGCGTCGACGGCGGCGACAAGGTCTTCTACACCACGGGCCGCCTGACGAGCGAGATGGTGATGAAGTCGGCCCACATGGGCGTGCCGATCGTCGTCTCGCGCAACGGCGTCACCGCGATGGGGCACGAGCTGGCCACCCAGCTCGGCATGACCTTGTTCGGCCGCGCGGCCAACCGCCACTTCCTGTGCTACTGCGGGTTCGAGCGCTTCGACGCCGAGCCGCTGGCGCAGGCGCTCACCGCCGACTGAGCAGGCCTGCGCGGCTTACCCGCGCGCCACGTCGATCACCGCCTTCGCGAACGCCTCGGGCGCCTCCTGCGGCAGGTTGTGGCCGATGCCGCCGCTGACCAGCCGGTGCTCGTAGCGCCCCGAGAATTTCTTCGCATACGCGCCGGGTTCCGGGTGCGGCGCCCCGTTGGCGTCGCCTTCGAGCGTGATGGTCGGCACGCCGATCACCGGCGCCTGGGCCAGCCGGTTCTCCAGCGCCTGGTACTTCGCCTCGCCCTCGGCCAGGCCGAGGCGCCAGCGGTAGTTGTGCACCGTGATCGCCACATGGTCGGGGTTCTCGAAGGCGACGGCGCTGCGCTCGAAGGTGGCGGCATCGAAGTTCCACTTCGGCGAGGCGAGCTGCCAGATGAGCCTGGCGAAGTCATGGCGGTTCTTCTCGTAGCCCGCGCGGCCGCGCTCGGTCGCGAAGTAGTACTGGTACCACCACTGCAGCTCGGCCTGCGGCGGCAGCGGCGCCTTGCCGGCCTCCTGGCTGCCGATGAGGTAGCCGCTGACCGACACCAGCGCCTTCACGCGCTCCGGCCACAGCGCGGCCATGATGCACGCGGTGCGTGCGCCCCAGTCGCAGCCGGCCACCGTGGCGACGGGGATCTTCAGCGCATCCATCAGCGCCACGATGTCGACGGCCACCGCCGACTGCTGCCCGTTGCGCGGCGTGTCGGCCGACAGGAAGCGGGTGGTGCCGTAGCCGCGCAGGTACGGCACGATCACGCGAAAGCCCGCGGCGGCCAGCTGCGGTGCGACGTCGACGAACATGTGGATGTCGTAGGGCCAGCCGTGCAGAAGGATCACCGGCGCGCCGTCGGCCGGGCCGGCCTCGTAGTAGCCGATGCGCAGGCTGCCGGCGTCGATGCTTTTGAGGGGTTCGAGGCGCCGGGTGCTGCCTGTGGCGGCGGATTGGGCGAAGGCGGGAACGATCGATGTCAGCTGCGTGGCGGCGAGGCCGAGCGCGGCCTTGCCGAGGAAGGCGCGGCGGGGCAGCGAGGGGGAGGCAGTCATGGAAATCTCCTGGGATTCGAAGGGGGACGGCGCGATTGTTCGGGGGGAAACCCAGCTGCTGATCGGCTTGTGTATGCCTCTGTATCCGCGCCGGTTCCGGCCATACTAAATTTCAATCGCAGGCGTGCGAAGCCGCCTCAACGAAACGTGGTGTGTCGATGTCGAGCCGGGATACACAGGCATACGCAATGCCCGTTGCGTGGTGAGAAGGCGGCCAACAATCCGCCCGTCATCCACTCATCGACCGAAGGAAATCCCCATGACGCGCCCTCGCGGATTCAAGAAACTCTGGTTCGCGCTGCTGTTCTTCGCGGGCGGGCTGGCGCACGAGCTGCGCCACCCGACCCAGTGCCAGAGCGTGGCGTCGGTCAGTCTCTCGCTTCGACCGCCGAAGCGAGCACGTAGCCTTCGCTGCGCACGGTCTTGATGTAGCGCGGCTCGCGCGCGTCGTCGCGCAGGCGCTGGCGCAGCCGGCTCACGAGCAGGTCGATGGAGCGCTCGAAGAGCTCGGCCTCGCGGCCCTGCGTCAGGCTCAGCAGCTGGTCGCGGCTGAGCACCTTCTGCGGGTGGTCCAGGAACACGCGCAGCAGCCGGTACTCGGCGCCGCTGAGCGCCACCATCACGCCGGCGTCGTCGATCAGGTGGCGCGCCACCGTGTCGACCTGCCATTCGCCGAACCCCAGCTTCTGCGAGGGTTCGACGGTGCCCATGTTGGGCGGCAGCATGCGCGTGCGCCGCATCACGGCGCGGATGCGCGCCAGCAGCTCGCGCGCGGAAAAGGGCTTGGCCAGGTAGTCGTCGGCGCCCATCTCCAGGCCCAGGATGCGGTCGGCTTCCTCGCTGCGCGCGGTCAGCATGAGGATGGGCGTGGCCTTGTACTTGCCGGTGCGCAGGTCGCGGCACAGCGTGAGCCCGTCTTCGCCGGGCAGCATCAGGTCCAGGATGATCAGGTCGAAGGGCCCCGACGCCTCGAGCGCGGCGCGCATGTGGCGCCCCGTGGGCACCGCGACCACGCGCAGGCCGTTCTTCACCAGGTAGGTGGTGAGCAGTTCGCGGATGTCCCGGTCGTCGTCGACGATGAGGATGTGGTCGGAGGTCTTGGGCGTCATGGCAGGGGAGGCGGTGGCGGCACGGCGCCGCAGCCGCAATGTAGCGTTCCGGCGGCGCGCGGGCCACGGCCGTGGAAACGTAGTGTGTGGATGTGCGGGCCAGATACACAGGCATACAGAAGGCGATCCGGCAGGGGGCGGGCGGCCCAACAATCCGTGCGTTTTCCAACCACCCTGCACTCAAGGAACCTTCATGACCCGCATCGACAAAGTCCTCTACACCGGCAAGACCCACACCTCCTCGGGAGGCCGCGACGGCGAGGCGCGCAGCTCCGATGGCCGCCTGGACATCAAGCTCTCGTCGCCCGGCAGCGCCGGCACCGGCACCAACCCCGAGCAGCTGTTCGCGGCCGGCTGGTCGGCCTGCTTCATCGGCGCGATGGGCAAGGCGGCCGGCAAGATGAAGGTCGCGCTGCCGCCCGACCTGGCCGTCGATGCCGAGGTCGATCTGGGCACCGCCGGCGGCGAATACTTTTTGCAGGCGCGCCTGAACGTGAGCCTGCCGGGCCTGGACCGCGAGGTGGCGCAGGCCCTCACCGAGGCCGCGCACCAGACCTGCCCCTATTCCAAGGCGACCCGAGGCAACATCGACGTTGCCATCCACCTGGTGTGAGCCCGCTGCGCTGATGACGCATCGCCACGCCGCCTGACTGAAGAAGCTGTCCATGTCCACTTCCGCGAATCCCGTTGCGAATCCGAGCGGTACGGCGCCGCGCTGGCGCCGGCTGCTGCCCGGCTCGCTGTTCTCCCGCGTGATGCTGATCATCGTGGTGGGCCTGGCGATCGCGCAGCTGCTCACCTTCGCGGCGATCCGCTACGAGCGGAACATGGCGCTTCGCGAGCTGATGATGATCGGCATCGAGCGCGACATCGCGAGCTCGGTCGCCATCCTCGACCGGCTCCCCGCGGCGGAGCGCGCCGGCTGGCTCGACCGGCTGGAACGGCGCAACTACCGCTTCGTGCTGGGCGGCAGTGCGCAGGGTAGCGCGCCCGGCTCGGAGGCTTCGCAGCAGTTTGCCGCGGCCATCGTCGAGGCGATGCGCCCGTTCCCGGTCGTCAAGGTCGGCGAGGTGGCCTGGCCGCCCGAGGGCCTGCAGATCGAGGTGCGGCTGGGCGACGGCTCGTCCGTGGTCGTGCACGCCATGCGCGTGGGCATGCCGGTGTCGGGCTGGGTGATGTGGCTGCTGGCGGGCCAGTTGCTGGTGCTGGCCGTGTGCGCCTGGGTCGCGGTGCGGCTGGTGACGCGGCCGCTCGCGCAGCTGTCCGCGGCGGCCGACCAGCTCGGGCCTGATCTGAAGGGCCGCACGCTGGCGGAAGAGGGCCCCACCGAAGTGGCGCACGCGGCGCGCGCCTTCAACGCGATGCAGCAGCGCATCGCGGGCTACATGGCGGAGCGCGTCGAGATCCTGGCGGCCATCTCGCACGACCTGCAGACGCCCATCACGCGGATGCGCCTGCGCACCGACCTGATGGACGACACGCACGACCGCGAGAAATTCCGCCAGGACCTGGACGCCATGAACGCGCTGGTGCGCGAAGGCGTGACCTATGCGCGCACGCTGCACGGCGCCACCGAGCCGCCGCTGCGCATCGACGCCGACGCGCTGTTCGAGAGCATGGTGGCCGACTACGAAGACGTGGGCCAGCGGGTGCGGCTCGACGGCCGGGCCGGCGCGCCGATCGTGAGCCGCCCCAACGCGCTGCGCCGCATCCTGATGAACCTGATCGACAACGCGCTCAAGTTCGGCTCCGACGTGACGCTGCGCGTGCAGGCTGAAGGCGAAGGCGGCCGCCTCGTGGTGAGCGTGCTCGACAACGGCCCGGGCATTCCCCCCGAGGAACTCGACGCGGTGCTCAAGCCCTTCTACCGCGTCGAAAGCTCGCGCAACCGCAGCACCGGCGGCACCGGCCTGGGCCTGGCCATCGCGCACCAGCTGGCCATGGCGATGGGCGCCGAGCTCACGCTGCACAACCGCCCTGAAGGCGGGCTCGAGGCGCGGCTGGCGTTGGCCGCCGCGCC
>NZ_JBWKYF010000141.1:2500-6085 GCF_059423605.1 Variovorax sp. GW460-12-1-14-LB1 | reverse complement strand
TATTTCGAGCTGATTCGAGCTCGATTCTTTGCCGGTGAGTCGCTGGAGGCTCTGACGGGAGAGCTGCTTGCAGAGCTGATTGCAGTTGGCGCGGCGCAATCCGATGCTTCGGGAGTTCGCAACGCCTGATTGGCGGTTGTTTGCTCCAATAAAAAAGCGCCCTCTCTTTCGAGTTGGCGCTTTTTATCTATTTAGGCCTTTGCATTGCGCAAAGCAAAAAACCCCAGTCATTGCTGACTGGGGTTTTCTGGGCTGTAAGAGCCTGACGATGACCTACTTTCACACGGGAACCCGCACTATCATCGGCGCTGAGTCGTTTCACTGTCCTGTTCGGGATGGGAAGGAGTGGTACCAACTCGCTATGGTCATCAGGCATAAAGGGTTGTCTGACTGATCACACGATCAATCAAACGAATTCATAGAGTTTGGAATCAGCTTTTGGCGAATTATTTTGAATGCGTCAACTTGGCATAACACCTTGATCAGATCGATCAAAGTTATAGGGTCAAGCCGCACGAGCAATTAGTATCAGTTAGCTTAACGCATTACTGCGCTTCCACACCTGACCTATCAACGTCCTGGTCTTGAACGACTCTTTAGGGGGCTCAAGGCCCCGGCAGATCTCATCTTGAAACGAGTTTCCCGCTTAGATGCTTTCAGCGGTTATCTCTTCCACACTTAGCTACTCGGCAATGCCACTGGCGTGACAACCGATACACCAGAGGTGTGTCCACTCCGGTCCTCTCGTACTAGGAGCAGGCTTCCTCAAATCTGCAGCGCCCACGGAAGATAGGGACCAAACTGTCTCACGACGTTTTAAACCCAGCTCACGTACCTCTTTAAATGGCGAACAGCCATACCCTTGGGACCGGCTACAGCCCCAGGATGAGATGAGCCGACATCGAGGTGCCAAACACCGCCGTCGATATGAACTCTTGGGCGGTATCAGCCTGTTATCCCCAGAGTACCTTTTATCCGTTGAGCGATGGCCCTTCCATACAGAACCACCGGATCACTATGTCCTGCTTTCGCATCTGCTCGACTTGTCAGTCTCGCAGTTAAGCACGCTTATGCCATTGCACTATCGTCACGATGTCCGACCGTAACTAGCGTACCTTCGAACTCCTCCGTTACGCTTTGGGAGGAGACCGCCCCAGTCAAACTGCCTACCATGCACTGTCCCCGATCCAGATAATGGACCTAGGTTAGAACCTCAAACACACCAGGGTGGTATTTCAACGTTGGCTCCACAAGATCTAGCGACCCTGCTTCAAAGCCTCCCACCTATCCTACACAGATCTGTTCAAAGTCCAATACAAAGCTACAGTAAAGGTTCATGGGGTCTTTCCGTCTTTCCGCGGGGAGATTGCATCATCACAAACATTTCAACTTCGCTGAGTCTCAGGAGGAGACAGTGTGGCCATCGTTACGCCATTCGTGCAGGTCGGAACTTACCCGACAAGGAATTTCGCTACCTTAGGACCGTTATAGTTACGGCCGCCGTTTACTGGGACTTCAATCAAGAGCTTGCACCCCATCATTTAATCTTCCAGCACCGGGCAGGCGTCACACCCTATACGTCCACTTTCGTGTTTGCAGAGTGCTGTGTTTTTAATAAACAGTCGCAGCCACCGATTTTTTGCAACCCATTCATGCTTCGTTGTTCACTACACACTAATAGGGCACACCTTCTTCCGAAGTTACGGTGTCAATTTGCCGAGTTCCTTCTCCTGAGTTCTCTCAAGCGCCTTAGAATACTCATCTCGCGCACCAGTGTCGGTTTGCGGTACGGTCGTTGTTAGCTGAAGCTTAGTGGCTTTTCCTGGAACCTCGTTCAGTCACTTCACGGACAAGTCCGCTCGATCGTTGGCCTCGGTATATGTGCACCGGATTTGCCTAATGCACGCCTACATCCAACTAAACCAGAATAATCCAATAACTGGATGACCTATTAAGATCCGTCCCCACATCGCACTAACAATCGGTACAGGAATATTGACCTGTTTCCCATCAGCTACGCATCTCTGCCTCGCCTTAGGGGCCGACTCACTCTACGCCGATGAACGTTGCGTAGAAAACCTTGCGCTTACGGCGAGGGGGCTTTTCACCCCCTTTAACGCTACTCATGTCAGCATTCGCACTTCTGATACCTCCAGCACGCTTTACAACGCACCTTCACAGGCTTACAGAACGCTCTCCTACCACTTGCAATAAATTGCAAATCCGCAGCTTCGGTAACTGGCTTAGCCCCGTTACATCTTCCGCGCAGGACGACTCGATCAGTGAGCTATTACGCTTTCTTTAAATGATGGCTGCTTCTAAGCCAACATCCTGACTGTTTTAGCCTTCCCACTTCGTTTCCCACTTAGCCAATTTTAGGGACCTTAGCTGGCGGTCTGGGTTGTTTCCCTCTTGAGTCCGGACGTTAGCACCCGGTGCTCTGTCTCCCAAGCTGTACTCATCGGTATTCGGAGTTTGCCTTGGTTTGGTAAGTCGCCATGACCCCCTAGCCAAAACAGTGCTCTACCCCCGATGGTAATACTTGAGGCACTACCTAAATAGTTTTCGGAGAGAACCAGCTATTTCCAAGTTTGTTTAGCCTTTCACCCCTATCCACAGCTCATCCGCTAGTTTTGCAACACTAGTCGGTTCGGACCTCCAGTACCTGTTACGGCACCTTCATCCTGGCCATGGATAGATCACTTGGTTTCGGGTCTACACCCAGCGACTGATCGCCCTATTCGGACTCGATTTCTCTACGGCTTCCCTATTCGGTTAACCTTGCCACTGAATGTAAGTCGCTGACCCATTATACAAAAGGTACGCAGTCACCCTTGCGGGCTCCTACTTTTTGTAAGCACGCGGTTTCAGGATCTATTTCACTCCCCTCCCGGGGTTCTTTTCGCCTTTCCCTCACGGTACTAGTTCACTATCGGTCAATGATGAGTATTTAGCCTTGGAGGATGGTCCCCCCATATTCAGACAGGATTTCTCGTGTCCCGCCCTACTTGTCGTTAGCTCAGTACCACACAGGTCATTTCACGTACGGGGCTATCACCCGCTATGGCCAGCCTTTCCAAGCTGTTCCGTTATGTCTTGTGCTATCACTAACAGGCTTCTCCGATTTCGCTCGCCACTACTTTCGGAATCTCGGTTGATGTCTTTTCCTCGAGCTACTGAGATGTTTCAGTTCACCCGGTTCGCCTCGCATGACTATGTATTCATCATGCGATACCTTTGCAGGTGGGTTTCCCCATTCGGAAATCTCCGGATCAAAGCTAATTTGCCAGCTCCCCGAAGCTTATCGCAGGCTATCACGTCCTTCGTCGCCTATCATTGCCAAGGCATCCACCACGTGCTCTTATTCACTTGACCCTATAACTTTGACGTTTCTTGCGAAACTACAAAATCATCTCAAGGAATATGTCAGGTCTTTCACCTGACGCGTTATGCCGTACTTCCAATATCGATTTGACTCGAAATTGAAGTTTCTTTTGACGCAATCAAAAATTCTATGTTGCTGATGGCACGGTCTGCACTAAACCTTTACGAATGTGCAGTTTCCATCAGCAACGCTGATTCGAC
>NZ_JBWKYF010000140.1:0-6260 GCF_059423605.1 Variovorax sp. GW460-12-1-14-LB1 | reverse complement strand
CGGGGGCCGCCCCGGCCCCCGCACCGGCGGCCCCGCTGAACATCGCATTCG
The DNA here is from genome assembly GCF_059423605.1 of Variovorax sp. GW460-12-1-14-LB1. Classification (NCBI taxonomy): domain Bacteria; kingdom Pseudomonadati; phylum Pseudomonadota; class Betaproteobacteria; order Burkholderiales; family Comamonadaceae; genus Variovorax; species Variovorax sp. GW460-12-1-14-LB1. Next base: position 6,209 of record NZ_JBWKYF010000140.1, on the reverse strand, counting down.
CCTATGTCGGTCCCGTGGGCGACGGCGGCTGGTCCTTCGCGCACGACAACGCCCGCAAGGCGCTCGAGAAGGAATTCGGCGACAAGATCAAGACCACTTTTGTCGAAAGCGTGCCCGAGTCGGCCGACGCCGAGCGCGTGTTCCGCGACTTCGTGGGCCAGGGCAACAAGCTGATCTTCGGCACCACCTTCGGCTACATGGAACCCATGCTCAAGGTCGCCAACGACAGCAAGGACGTGAAGTTCGAGCATGCCACCGGCTACAAGACCGCCGAGAACATGCGCACCTACGACAGCCGCACCTACGAAGGCGCGTACATGGCCGGCGTGATTGCCGGTTCGATGACCAAGAGCAACACGCTGGGCGTGGTCGGCTCGGTGCCGATCCCTGAAGTGCTGCGCAACATCAACAGCTTCACGCTGGGCGCGCAGTCGGTCAACCCGAAGATCACGACCAAGGTCGTGTGGGTGAACGAGTGGTTCAGCCCGCCCAAGGAAACCGAAGCCGCCACCGCCCTCATCAACGGCGGCGCCGACGTGCTGTTCCAGAACACCGACTCGCCGGCCGTGCTCAAGACCGCGCAAGAAAAGGGCAAGCGCGCCTTCGGCTGGGACTCCGACATGACCGCCTACGGCCCGAAGGCCCACCTGGGCTCGGCCATCATCAACTGGGCGCCGTACTACATCAAGACCACGCAAGATGCGCTGGACGGCAAGTGGGCCACCGGCCAGACCTGGTGGGGCGTGAAGGAAGGCGCGATCGACATCGTCTCGATCGCCGAAGACGTGCCGGCCGAAGCCAAGGCCAAGGTCGAGGAAATCAAGAAGGGCCTGAAGGACGGCAGCTTCTCGATCTGGAAGGGCCCGATCGTCGGCCAGGATGGCAAGGAGTTGATCGCCAAGGACGCGGTCGCCGACGACAAGTTCCTGTCGGGCGTGAACTTCTACGTCAAGGGCGTGGAAGGCAAGGTGCCGGGCGGCGACAAGAAGTAATCATTGATCGATCGCTTCGGCGATTGCCACGAGAAGGGTCGTCTGCGGACGGCCCTTTTTTCATTCAGGAAAAGGATTCACACCATGAAGCTGCAGAGGGTCATGGCGGCAGGCGCGGCACTGCTGGCCGTGTCGATGTCGTACGCCGCACCGCCGACGTTCTCGAAGGAAGAGCAGCGCCTGCGCAAGGCCGTGGACGACGCGGAAATGTGCTTTCACTTCGCCGGCGAATTCAACGGCGACGGGTCGGCGCACGACAAGGAAGTGGCGCGCCAGCAGCGCCAGCACTGCGGCAAGGAAGGCCAGCAGCTGGTGCTGCGCGCCTACCGCAAGAACCCGCAGGACACGCGCCTCTACCCGGCGGTGCTGCGGCTGGACGGGCTGATGCCGGGGCTCACGTTGCCCGCAGCCGAGAAGGCCCGGCTGTGTGCCGTGGCCAAGACGGAACTGGCCTGCCCCTGAGTCGGCTTACTGCGCCGCCGCCTGCAGCTGCGCCGCCATCTTCTGATGGATCAGGTTCACCGCCTTCAATGGCCGCAGCATCACCTTGAACTCGGTGATCCGGCCTTCGGCGTTCCACTTCATCATGTCCACGCCGTTGATGGCGATGCCGTCCAGCTCGAGTTCGAACTCGAGCACGGCGTCGTTCGGACCCTGGAGCTCGCGCACGTAGCGGAAGCTCTCGTTGAAGAAGACCTGGAAGGCCGCGGCGAGGTACTGCTTCGTGATCGCCTTGCCGACCTGCGGCCGGTGCACCACGGGCGAGAGGAAGACGGCGTCGTCGGCCAGCAGGGCATCGAGCCCCGCCACGTCGCGTGTCTTGACGAGCCGGTGCCAGGTGGAAAGGGTGTCGATCGCCATGGGTCTCCTCGCGCGGTGGATGGATGGAAGAACGGAAAACCCAGTCTAGCGAAGCGCCGGCGGGCCCGTCGTCGCGGGCGCGACGGGGCCGGCAGGTGGCCGGGCTACGCGCCCTGCCAGCGCTTGAGCACCAGCGTGGCGTTGGTGCCGCCGAAGCCGAAGCTGTTGCTCATCACGGTGTCGACGGTGGCGTTCTCGCGCGTGGCAGTGAGGATGGGCATGTCGGCCACTTCGGGGTCGAGCGCCTCGATGTTGGCCGAGCCGGCCATGAAGCTGCCTTCCATCATCAGCAGGCAGTAGATCGCCTCGTGCACGCCGGCGGCGCCCAGCGAGTGGCCCGACAGGCTCTTGGTGGAGCTGATGGCCGGCGCCTTGTCGCCGAAGACTTCGCGCACGCCCTTCATTTCCATGACGTCGCCGACGGGCGTCGAGGTGCCGTGGGTGTTCAGGTAGTCGATGGGCGTGTCGACGGTGGACAGCGCCATCTGCATGCAGCGCACCGCGCCTTCGCCGCTGGGCGCGACCATGTCGTAGCCGTCGGAGGTGGCGCCGTAGCCGACGATTTCGGCGTAGATTTTTGCGCCGCGTGCCAGTGCGTGGTCGAGCGACTCGACCACGACCATGCCGCCGCCGCCCGCGATGACGAAGCCGTCGCGCTCGGCGTCGTAGGCGCGCGAGGCCTTCTCGGGCGTGTCGTTGTACTTGGTGGACAGCGCGCCCATGGCGTCGAACAGGAACGACTGGGTCCAGTGTTCTTCTTCACCGCCGCCGGCAAACACGATGTCCTGCTTGCCCATCTGGATCTGCTCCATGGCATTGCCGATGCAGTGCGCGCTGGTGGCGCAGGCCGAGGCGATGGAGTAGTTCAGGCCCTTGATCTTGAAGGGCGTGGCCAGGCAGGCCGACACGGTGCTGCTCATGGTGCGCGTCACGCGGTAGGGGCCGACGCGCTTGACGCCTTTTTCGCGCAGCAGGTCGAGCGCTTCCATCTGGTTCAGCGTGGAGGCGCCACCCGAGCCGGCGATGAGGCCGGTGCGCGGGTTGGACACCTGCTCCTCGGTCAGGCCGGCATCGGCAATGGCGTCCTTCATGGCCAGGTAGGCGTAGGCCGCGGCGTGGCCGACGAAGCGGTAGAGCTTGCGGTCGATGAGGTCTTCGAGGGGGAGGTCGATGGAGCCGGCCACCTGGCTGCGCAGGCCCATTTCGGCGTAGGCCGGCTGGAACCGGATGCCGGGGCGGCTGGCGCGCAGGTTGGCGGAGACGGTCTCCTTGTCGTTGCCCAGGCACGAAACGATGCCCAGACCGGTGATGACGACGCGTCGCATGGCGAAACCCTCAGAAGTTGTCGGTGGAAGTGAACACGCCGACCCGCAGGCCTTCGGCGGTGTAGATCTGGCGGCCGTCGACGCTCACCGAGCCGTCGGCGATGGCCAGGTTCAGCTTGCCCTTGAGCACGCGCTTGATCTGGATGCTGTAGGTGACGAGCTTGGCGGTCGGCAGGACCTGGCCCGTGAACTTCACTTCGCCCGAGCCCAGGGCCCGGCCGCGGCCCGGCAAGCCTTGCCAGCCGAGGAAGAAGCCCACCAGCTGCCACATGGCGTCCAGGCCCAGGCAGCCCGGCATCACCGGGTCGCCTTCGAAGTGGCAGGCGAAAAACCACAGGTCGGGCGTGATGTCGAGTTCGGCCGTGAGTTCGCCCTTGCCGTAGGTACCGCCCTCGGCGCTGATGTGGGTGATGCGGTCCACCATCAGCATGTTCGGGGCGGGCAGCTGGGCGTTGCCGGGGCCGAACAGTTCGCCGCGGCTGCAGCGCAGCAGGTCTTCGCGGGTGAAGGCGTTTTGTAGGGTCATGCGAGTCGATCAAGGACGGCGCCAGGGGCACGAATGCACGCTGCGCGCGGATTGGAGGGAACACGCCCGATGCCGGGCCTGCCGGGGTCCAAGCCTAGCGCATCCGCCATGGCCCGATTTGACCCAGATCAGTTTGGGGGAAATGGGGCTGGCAGCGTATACGTTTTCGGGGATGCCGCGCAGGGTGTCTGCCCTTATGCTGTGCGCGATCACAACGTCGATTTCCCACGCCCCATGACCGATTCCAGCCGCCCCCTCTTCGACCCCAGCTTCGCGCAGCGCATTCCCGCCGAACGCCTGCCCGAGCTGCTGCGCGCCATGCCCAAGGCCGAACTGCACATGCACATCGAAGGCTCGCTCGAGCCCGAGCTGATTTTCGCGCTCGCGCAGCGAAACGGTGTCTCGATCCCGTATGCCAGCGTGGAAGAGCTGCGCAAGGCCTACGCCTTCACCAACCTGCAGACCTTTCTCGACATCTACTACGCCGGCGCCAGCGTGCTGCTGAAAGAGCAGGACTTCTACGACATGGCCTGGGCCTACCTGGAGCGCGCCGCCGCCGACCACGTGGTGCACACCGAGATGTTCTTCGACCCGCAGACGCACACGGCGCGCGGCGTGGCCATGGAAACGGTGGTCAACGGCCTGCACCGCGCCTGCGTCGATGCGCTGCCGAAGCTGGGCGTGAGCGCCTCGCTCATCCTGTGCTTCCTGCGCCACCTGAGCGAGGAAGAGGCGTTCGAGACGCTGGAGCAGGCGCTGCCGTACCGCGACAAGTTCATCGGCGTGGGGCTCGACTCGAGCGAGGTCGGCCACCCGCCCGAGAAGTTCGCGCGCGTGTTCGCGCGCTGCCGCGAGCTGGGCTTTCACCTCGTCGCGCACGCGGGCGAAGAGGGCCCGCCGGCCTACGTGTGGAGCGCGCTCGACGTGCTGAAGGTCGAGCGCGTCGACCACGGCGTGCAGAGCGCGAAAGACCCGGCGCTGATGAAGCGGCTGGCGCAGGACCGCATTCCGCTCACCGTGTGCCCGCTGTCGAACCTCAAGCTGTGCGTGTTCCCCGACCTGTCGCAGCACAACCTGGGCGCGCTGCTCGACGCGGGGCTGGTCGCCACCGTCAACTCGGACGACCCGGCCTACTTCGGCGGCTACATGAACCAGAACTTCACGCAGACCTTCGCCGCCACCGGCCTGGGCGTGCAGCAGGCCTGGCAGCTCGCGGCCAACAGCTTCGAGGGCAGCTTCATCGACGCGGCCGCCAAGCGCGCCTACGTCGACCGGCTCAACGCCGTCTTCGCGACCTTCTGAGCGAGCTCGGCCGTGCAGGCGCCGGGATCGGCGTCGCGGCGCGGCACGAGCAGCGGCATCGCCACCAGCGCACACGCACTGGCCGCCAGCCACACGACCGGCCAGCCCTGCAGCGCCAGCAGGTGCGGAATCGAGAACGGCGTGACGAAGCACACGAGGAACACGCTGGTGTTCGCCATGCCCAGCGCGGTGCCGGCGCGCGCCGCGCCGGCCAGCGTGGCCAGCTCGGTGTACGCCACGCCGTGCCAGGCCGACACGCACACCCCGCTCACGGCCAGCAGCGCGATCAGCGCCAGCCGCAGCGGTGTGGAGGGCGGCTCGGTGCCCGCCGCCATCACCAGCGCAGCCAGGCCCGCGAACAGCACCACGCTGAGCGCGCTGCAGGCCCGCAGGTAGGCCGGGCGGTTGCGGCGGCGGTCGGTCCAGCGGCCGCTCCACACGCGCATCGCCATCGCGCCCACCTGCACGAAGACCATGGCGGCGGTGATCGTGCCCAGGCCCACATGGCCGAAGTCGTGCAGGAACACCGTGCCGAAGGACAGCACCGCGAACTGCGGCGCGCACAGGATGCCGATGCCGGCCACGATGCGCCACACGCGCACGTCGCGCAGCGGGCCGGTCTTCGGTGCGGCGGCCTCGGTGGTCTTTGGGTGCGGCGTGATAGGCGGCTCGTGCACCCAGGCCCAGCTCATCGCCGCGCTCAGCGCGCACAGCAGCGCCAGCAGGCCGTACAGCGCGGCAAAGCCGAAGTGCAGCGCCACGAAGGGCAGCACCAGCGCACCGATGCCGCCGCCCATCGGCACGGCGGTCTGGCGGATGCTCATGGCCAGGCCGCGTTCGCCGGCGTCGAACCAGGTCATCACCGCGCGCCCGCTGGCGCCGTTCACGCTGCCGCCGAGCAGGCCCACCAGCAGCAGCCCCGCACCCAGCACGCCGAGGCCCGGCACATGGCCGGCGCCCGGCGCGGCCCACAGCGCCATCGCCACCAGCGCGATCGCCGTGCTGCCCAGCCCGGCCAGCAGCACGGGGCGGTCGCCCCAGCGGTCGGTCAGCAGGCCCCAGGGCAGTTCGCTCACGGCGATGCCCAGGCCCATGAGGCCGAGCACCAGGCCGAGCGCGGCGTTGTCGAGCTGGTAGCCGGTGCGCATCAGCACGGCAGTCATGGGGATGCCGCTGAAGGCGACCGAGAAGGCCGCGTTGGCG
>NZ_JBWKYF010000139.1:0-6500 GCF_059423605.1 Variovorax sp. GW460-12-1-14-LB1 | reverse complement strand
GCCGCCTCCACCGCACCCCGCCAGCAGGCCGGCCAGGGCGAGCGCCACCGCGCCGGTGGCGGCGGCCAGGGCCCGCGAGCGCCGCGACGCGTGTGCATTGCGAAAGGCCATCGGGTCCTCCTGGCGTCCGCGGTGGCGGACAGTGCTGATCGGTTTTTTTCGGGGCGGGGGCGGGACGCTCGCCCGCTACTGGATGAAGCCCATGCCGCGCGATTCGCGCACCTCGGGCTTGATGCGATGCTCGGCTTCGAGCTGTTCGAGAAACTCCGCCGCCGAGAACTCGGCCGCGAGGATGTCGGTCTGCCGCTTCACGGCCGCGAAGTCGCCCGGGCACAGCTGCGACAGCAGCGCCAGGCGCGCGCGCACCTCGCCGGAGAGCAGGGCCGCGTCGCCCGCGAGCGCCTCGGTGACGAACATGCGTTCGCGCTGCGCCGCGGTGAGCGGCATGAACTTGATCTTGAAGGTGAAGCGCCGCAACGCCGCCTGGTCGAGCCGGTCGAGCAGGTTGGTGGTGCACACGAACACGCCGCGAAAGCGCTCCATGCCCTGCAGCATCTCGTTGACCTCAGTGACCTCGTAGGTGCGCTGCGCGCCGCGCCGGTCCTGCAGGAACGAGTCGGCCTCGTCGAGCAGCAGCACGGCCTTCTCGGACTCGGCCTCCTTGAACATGGCGGCCATGTTCTGCTCGGTCTCGCCGACGTACTTGCTCATGAGGTCGCTGGCCTGCTTGACGATGAGCGGGCGCCCCACGGCCTTGGCGATGTGCTCGGCCAGCGCGGTCTTGCCGGTGCCGGGCGCGCCGTAGAAGCACAGCGTGCCGTGGCCGCGCGCCTTCAGCGCCTCGACGATGCGCGGGATCTCAAAGCGGGTTTCGACGTGGAGCATGTCCAGGTCGTAGGTGGTGACGCTGCGGCGCTCGGCCGGGCTCTTGTCGAGCGTGCCGAGTGCGAGATCGGCGTTGCGCAGCTGGCGCTCGATGAGGGCCTCGACCGAAGCCTCGTCGGTCTTGGCCAGGCCGGCGAAGCGCACGGCGGTGCGGATCTGCGCGGGCGTGAGGCCCTTGCGCTCGGCCAGCTTGGCGGTGAAGGCCTCGGACACGACGACGCCCTCGAGCGTCTTCTTGACGAGCTGCTCGCGCGCGCCGGGCGGCGGCGACTTGAGCTCCAGGTGGTAGGCGAAGCGGCGGCGGAAGGCCGGGTCGATCTGCTCGATGCGGTTGGTGACCCACAGCGTGGGCACGGGGTTGGCCTCGAGGATCTGGTTGACCCAGGCCTTGCCGCTCACGCTGCCGCTGGCGGGCGCGGGAATCTGCTCGGCGCGCGCCATGAACTGCGCGGCCTCGGTGCTGATGGGCGGGAACACGTCCTCGACCTCGTCGAACAGCAATGCCGCCTGCGCGCTGCCCTTGAGGAACACCTGCGCGATCTGCAGCGAGCGGTAGCGGTCGCGACCGCTGAGCGAATTGCCGTCGCGGTCGGCGTACTCGACCTCGAAGAGCTCCAGGCCCGCGGCCTGCGCGACCACCTTGGCCAGCTCGGTCTTGCCGGTGCCGGGCGGGCCGTAGAGCAGCACGTTGACGCCGGGCTCCTTGCGCGCAACCGCCGCGCGCAGCAGCGTGACGAGCATCTGCGCGTCTTCCTGCACGAAGGAAAAATCGTGCGGCGTGAGCGCGCTCTTGGCCGAGGGTCGCGTGAACACGGCCATCAGCTCGTTGTGGTCGCGGTACTCGCGCATGAGCACGGGCGGCAGCTTCTCGCTGACCTTCATGAGGTCGGCGAGGTCGGTGATGTTGTGCTCGGAAATGAGGTTCTCGACCAGGCCGATGCGCTCCAGCCGCGAGCCCGCGCGCAGCGCCTCGCCCACCTCGCTCGCGTTGACGCCCGCGATGTCGGCGATGGCGGCATAGGCCTCGGGCGCGTTGTTGACCTTGAACTCGACCAGCAGCGAGCGCAGGTCGCGCTGATAGCGCGCGAGCGTGCCGTACAGAAGCAGCGCGCGCTCGGCCTTGTTGAGCTGCAAGAGGCCGGCGAGCGCATCGATGTTCTTCTCGACCAGCGTGGACTGCTTGCGCAGCGCGTGCGTGAGCCAGTCGCGCGTGACGGCCAGCACCGAGAGCAGGTCCTTGGGCTGGTCTTTCGCGTACTCGTCGAGGTAGAAGAACAGCGTGCCTTCTTCATACGGGCCGCGCCACACGCCGTGGCGTTCGAGCAGCGTGCGGCCGTCGAAATCTTCGACGCCCTTCCACGCTTCGTTGCCCGCACAGCGGCGGCCCAGGAACTCGCGCAATCGCTGCAGCACCGCGGCGGGCCACACGAGGTGGCGCCCGGTGAGCGAGAGCAATCCGTTGATATCGCGCCGCACGTTGAAGCGCGGCCCCTGCTTGGCGGCGAGCGTGAGCACGAAGTGCGAGCACATGAGCTCGAGCACCGGTGCTTCCTTGAGGCCGGGCGAAGGCAAGGCCTGCCCGCGCACCGCAGCAGCCACCACATCGACACCCGCACGCTTGACCATCAGGCAACCTCCTGCGAGGAAATACTTGGAGCGACCATAACGCAGACTTTTGGCTTCGGGAAGACGCCGAAAGAGTAAAAACCCTGATCCGCTGGATTCCAGCCACAATGCGCGCCATGGTCGGAATCGAAGCTATCCGTCGCGCCGCGGCGCGCCTGCAGGGCCAGGTGCTCAACACGCCCTGCGTGGAGTCGCGCACGCTCTCTGAAATCGTGGGTGCGCAGGTGTTTCTCAAGTTCGAGAACCTGCAGTTCACGTCGTCGTTCAAGGAACGCGGGGCGTGCAACAAGCTGGTCGATCTTTCCGAAGGCGGCACGCGCGGCGTGATCGCCATGTCGGCCGGCAACCATGCGCAGGGTGTGGCTTATCACGCGCAGCGGCTGGGCCTGCGCGCACTCATCGTGATGCCGCGCTTCACGCCCGGCGTGAAGATCGAGCGCACGCGCGGCTTCGGCGCCGAGGTGGTGCTGCACGGCGACACGCTCGACGCGGCGCGCGCCCATGCGCTGGCACTGGCCGAGCGCGAAGGCCTGACCTTCGTGCACCCCTATGACGACGAAGCCATCATTGCCGGCCAGGGCACGATCGCGCTCGAGATGCTCGACGCAGTGCCCGATCTCGACACGCTGGTGGTGGCGGTCGGCGGCGGCGGGCTCATCGCCGGCATGGCCGTGGCGGCGCGCGAGATCAAGCCCGGCATCGAGATCGTCGGCGTGCAGACGCAGCGTTTTCCGGCAATGGTGAATGCCGTCAAGGGCACGCACCACGCGCAGGGCACGAGCACGATCGCCGAGGGCATCGCGGTCGGCACGCCGGGCGTGCTGACGCGGGAGATCATCGCCGCCAAGGTCGACGACCTGCTGCTGGTGGACGAAGGCGACATCGAGCAGGGCGTGCTGATGCTGCTCGAGATCGAAAAGACCCTGGTCGAAGGCGCGGGCGCGGCCGGCCTGGCGGCGCTGATCCGGCACCCGGAACGCTTTCGCGGCAAGCGCGTGGGCCTGGTGCTGTCGGGCGGCAACATCGATCCGCTGCTGCTCGCGGCCATCATCGAGCGTGGCATGGTGCGCGCCGGGCGGCTCGCCCGGGTGCGCGTCAGCGCGCGCGACGTGCCGGGCTCGCTGGCCCAGATCACGGCCACTGTAGCCGAAGCGGGCGCTAACGTCGACGAGGTGCACCACCAGCGCGCCTTCACCATGCTGGCGGCGCAGAATGTCGACGTCGAGCTGGTGCTGCAGACGCGCGGCCGGGCCCACCTGGCGAGCGTGTTGAGTGCCCTGAAAGACGCCGGTTTCGAAGCGGTGGAGCAGCACTGAGGGCTCCTCGCAACCCCCTAGACCCGCCGACGGCGCCTCGCCGGTAAAATGGCGGGAGTTTTGTCATTTGCGGTTGACTGCATTTGATGCGTTGTCATTTGCGTATTCGAGGTATTTCCCGATGTCCCATCCCACCCCCGCCGAGCACGGCCACGCTGCCGCCGCCGAACATGACGCCGTCGAATCGGTCGTTCACCTGATGCCGCTCGTGCTCCCGCTGGCTGGCGGCGTGCTGATGCTGCTGCTGGCGTCGATCGCCGTTTTTCTCGCCTGAACTGACAGGCTTTCGCGCTTTTGTCCGCGGGCTGTGCGGCCCGCGTTGACGCAATCTCCCGAAGCGAAACGTTTTCTCAAACGGACCTCCGTGCCTGGTCAGGCGCGGCGCCCCGTTCGGAAAGACGATTTTTCAACTTAGGAGATTTCCGATGAACGCACCCACGATGAAGGGCCTTCCCATTCAGGCGCCCTCATACGTCAAGAACGCCAAGCTGATCGCCTGGGTGGCCGAGATGGCCGCGCTGTGCAAACCCGACGCCATCCACTGGTGCGACGGCAGCAAGGAAGAATACGACCGCCTCTGCCAGCAACTGGTCGACGCCGGTACCTTCAAGAAGCTGAACCCCGCCAAGCGCCCGGGCTCGTTCCTCGCGATGTCCGATCCGAGCGACGTGGCACGCGTCGAAGACCGCACCTTCATCTGCTCCGCGCAGAAGGAAAACGCCGGCCCCACCAACAACTGGATGGCCCCGGCCGAGATGCGCGCGACGCTGCAGCCCTTGTTCGACGGCTGCATGAAGGGCCGCACCATGTACGTGGTGCCCTTCAGCATGGGCCCGCTGGGCTCGCCCATTGCACACATCGGCATCGAGCTGTCCGACAGCCCCTACGTGGCCGTCAACATGCGCATCATGACCCGCATGGGCAAGGCCGTGTACGAAGTGCTGGGCACCGATGGCGAGTTCGTGCCCTGCGTCCACACCGTGGGCGCACCGCTCGAGGCCGGCCAGAAGGACGTGACCTGGCCCTGCAACACCACCAAGTACATCGTTCACTACCCCGAGACGCGCGAGATCTGGAGCTACGGCTCGGGCTACGGCGGCAACGCGCTGCTGGGCAAGAAGTGCTTCGCGCTGCGCATCGCCTCGAACATGGGCCGCGACGAAGGCTGGCTGGCCGAGCACATGCTGATCCTCGGCGTGACCAGCCCTGAAGGCAAGAAGCACCACGTGGCCGCCGCCTTCCCGAGCGCCTGCGGCAAGACCAACTTCGCGATGCTGATCCCGCCGGCGGGCTTCGACGGCTGGAAGGTCACGACCATCGGTGACGACATCGCCTGGATCAAGCCGCAAGCCGACGGCACGCTGCGCGCCATCAACCCGGAAGCCGGCTACTTCGGCGTGGCCCCGGGCACCAACGACCTGACCAACCCGAACTGCATGGCCAGCCTGCACCGTGACGTGATCTTCACGAACGTGGCGCTGACCGACGACGGCGACGTCTGGTGGGAAGGCATGGGCGACGCGCCCGCGCATTGCATCGACTGGCAAGGCAAGGAGTGGACGCCGCAGATCGCCAAGGAAACCGGCGCCAAGGCCGCCCACCCGAACGCGCGCTTCACCGTCGCCGCCACCAACAACCCCGCGCTCGACGAAGCCTGGGACGATCCGAAGGGCGTGAAGATCGACGCCTTCATCTTCGGCGGCCGCCGTTCGACGACCGTGCCGCTGGTCACCGAAGCCCGCAACTGGGTCGAAGGCGTCTACATGGCCGCCACGATGGGCTCGGAAACCACCGCTGCGGCCGCCGGCCAACAAGGCGTGGTGCGCCGCGACCCGTTCGCCATGCTGCCGTTCATGGGCTACAACATGAGCGACTACTTCCAGCACTGGCTCGACCTGGGCAAGAAGCTGCAAGCCTCGGGCGCCCAGCTGCCGAAGATCTACACGACCAACTGGTTCCGCAAGGGCGCGGACGGCAAGTTCGTCTGGCCAGGCTACGGCGAGAACATGCGCGTGCTGAAGTGGATGATCGACCGCGTGGAAGGCAAGGCGACGGAAGGCGTCGAGCACATCACCGGGGTAAGCCCGCGCTATGAAGACCTGAACTGGACTGGGCTGGATTTCAGCGCCGAGCAGTTCGCGACGGTCACGAGCATCGACAAGGCGGCTTGGCAGGCCGAGCTGAAGCTGCACACGGAGCTGTTCCAGCAATTGGCGCACCATCTGCCGAAGGAACTGCCGGAGACGAAGGCTGCGATTGAGCAGCGGTTGGCGGCTTAATTAAGTAAGGTAAGCGCTGCTCGTGGGCTCATGAGGCCTGCGAAGTGCGGGCTTTGAAAGCCCAATAGGAAGCCCGATGAGCTCATCTCATCGGGCTTTTTTTGTTTTAGGCACTAGTCAGTTGGCGCCTCTGTAGTTGAAGCGTCTTCGCGGATGTCGAGCGCGCCTTGCATACGGCGCGCAAGCGGCTGTCTGGCTTGGAGCGAGACCCTGAGAAGCATGCGCGTCACGCGATGAAGGTGCTGATGAAGTTCAAGTTGCTGGAGCTGCACGCGGTGTCGCACGCGGAGTGGGGATCGTGGCTAGCCGGGACGCCGTATTTCGAGCTGATTCGAGCTCGATTCTTTGCCGGTGAGTCGCTGGAGGCTCTGACGGGAGAGCTGCTTGCAGAGCT
>NZ_JBWKYF010000138.1:0-6571 GCF_059423605.1 Variovorax sp. GW460-12-1-14-LB1 | reverse complement strand
CCCGCCCCCACCAGCGCCAGCGCAATGCCCTCCCCCGCGACGCGCACGGTGTTGAAGATGCCCGACGCCATGCCCGCCCGCTCGCGCGGCACCACGCTCACGGCCAGGCCGTCCATCAGCCCCCACGGCAAGCCGATGCCCGCACCGATCAGCAGCAGCGGGCCCACGAGGCCGTGCAAGGGCGTGCCCGGCGCGCAGCGGGCGAGCCACACGAGCCCCGCCGCGCACACCAGCAGCCCCACCGCCGAGATCACGCCCGCAGAGAACCGGTGCGCGAGCCACGCCGCCAGCGTCGGCACCACGAGGATCGGCCCCGACAGCGCGAACATGAAGCCGCCCGCCTCCAGCGCGCTGCGCCCCTCGAGCCCGATGAAGCGGATCGGCAGCAGCACCAGCAGCACGACAAAGCCGTAGGCCGGCGCCGCGGCCAGCAGTTGCACGCCGACGAAGCGCGGAAAGCGGAACAGCGACAGGTCGAGCATCGGATGCGCCACGCGCTGTTCAATGGCGATGAAGGCCGCGCCCATGGCCAGCGCACCGGCCAGCGCCGCGAGCACCCACGGGCTGCCCCAGCCGCTGTCGGGCGCCTGCAGCACGCCCAGCGTGAGCAGGCTCAGCGCGGCCGTGAAGCTCAGCGTGCCCGGCACGTCCAGCCCCATCGCCTGCGGGTTGCGCGACTCGCGCATGCGCGGCGCGGCCAGGCCCAGCGCGACGAGGCTCACGGCACCGGGGCTCAGCATCACGGCGTGCCAGCCGACAGTGTCGGCCAGCCAGCCCGAGAGGATCGATCCGCACGACAGCCCCACGCCGAACGAGGTACCGATGAGGCTGAACGCCCGCAGCCGCGCGGGCCCGTCGAACACCTGCGCCAGCGCCGCCGTGCCCGCCGCGAAGGCCGCCGCCGAGCCCAGCCCTTGCACGGCGCGTGCGAGGTCGAAGGCGACGATGCCCGGCGCCAGCGTCAGCAGCGCGCTGCTCAACGCCACCACCGCCAGGCCCAGCAAAAAGACGCGCTTGCGCCCGTAGGCATCGGCCAGCGCGCCGGCCGCCATCAGCGTGGCGCCGAAGCTCAGCATGAAGGCGTTGGTGACCCAGTTGAGTTGCACCGGCGTGCCGCCCAGCGTGTCGCGGATCGCGGGCAGCACCACGGCCGGGCCGGTGAAGCTCAGCGGCATGCCGAGCGCGGCCAGGCAGACGGCGGCGAGCAGCCAAGCCTTGTTGGAATCGGGGGAAGACATCGGGAGGGCTTTCACGCGGGAGAAGGAAAAGGGAAATGCGTGAAGCGAAGATAAAAAGGATTCAATGAAACGAAAATGGGCCCTCAGCTCCTCACATTGCCAACCAAAGGTTGCCAATCAAGCCCATGGACAGCTTCAGCGGACTCGAATCCTTCGTGCGGGCGGCCGACCTGCAGAGCTTTGCGCGGGCGGGCCGCGACCTGGGCATCTCGGCCTCGGCCGTGGGCAAGAACGTCGCGCGGCTCGAGGCGCAGATGGGCGTGCGCCTGTTCCACCGCACCACGCGGCAGGTGCGGCTCACGGCCGAGGGCGCGATGTTCCACGAGCGCTGCCGCCGCATCCTCGACGAACTCGGCGATGCGCGCGCCATGCTGCAGGACGCCGTCGCCACCCCGCGCGGCCGCCTGCGCGTGAGCCTGCCGACCATCGGCTACCGCTTTCTGCTGCCGATCCTGCCGGCGTTCAAGGCGCGCTTTCCCGAGATCGAACTCGACCTCGACTTCAACGACCGGCTGGTCGACGTGGTGGCCGAGGGTGTCGACGTGGCGATCCGCAGCGGCGAGCTGGTCGATTCGCAGCTCGTGGCGCGCCGGCTCGGCCCGTTCAGCTTCGTGCTCGCGGCCTCGCCGGCGTACCTGGCACAACACGGCGTGCCGCAGGTGCCGGCCGACCTCGCCCGCCACAGCTGCCTGCGCTACAAGTTCGTGACCGGCGGAAAGATCGAGGACTGGGACCTGCCCAGCCTGCCGCCACAGCTGCCGCCGGGCCTGGTCTGCAACAACATGGAAGCCATGCTGGGCGCCGCCGTCGCGGGCCTGGGCATTGCGTACATGCCCGACTTCCTGGCGCGTGATGCACTGCGCCGTGGCGAGCTGCAGCGCGTGCTGGCCGCGCACCTCGTGCGGCAGGGACAGTTCTCGGCGCTGTGGCCGTCGAGCCGGCAGCTGTCGCCGAAGGTGCGGGCGTTTGTCGACTTTGCGAGCGAACACATGTTCACTGCGACTGCCGACGAGGAAGAGAAAGACAACCGCCCGCCGCGCCGCTGAACGGCGGGCGGGGCGGGTGCGTCAGGCCGCGACCGCGAGGGCGGGCGCTTCGACCGGTTGCGGGGCTGGCGCAGCCGCCACGGGGGCCGGCTGCGGTTGCACCGGCGCAGCCGTGCGGCCCCACAGTGCCGCCAGCGCGTCCAGCGGGAACAGCGTGCGCGCATCCTCCGGCGTCGCCGCTCGCACCGTGGTGCCCGTCACGTCGTCGATGTGGGCCGCGCGCACGGCATCGGGCCGGTGCGCCGGCACCATGAACGGCGAGTGCGTGGTGTAGAGGATCTGGTGGCCGAAGTCGTTCTCCAGGTGCGCGAGCAGGTCGGCCTGCGAGCGCGCGTGCAGGTGCAGCCCGGGCTCGTCGAGCAGCAGCACGACCTCACCGGCGGCCACGCCCCGGGTGCCGGCGAAGAACGCGATGTAGAACGAGAAGAACCACTGGAAGCCACGGCTGCGCTCGTCCAGATTCACCTCGACTTCGTAGGCCCCGTTCGGGTCCGACACCAGCGTCTCCAGGTGCTGCCCGTCGAGGTTGAAGCGGATCTTGAGCGGGCGGTCCTTCCACAGCCGGCGGATCTCGGCGGTCACGACGGCACCGGCCCGGTTCACCAACTGATTGCGCGTCGCCAGGTCGTTCTTCGCCAGCAGGTCCTGCAGCTGCTGCGGGTCGAGCCCCGCCACCTGGCACAGCTTCTCGAAATTGCGCTCGCCCGCCGTGCGCTCGCCCCAGCCCTTACGCGTGAGGTACTCGGCGATGTTCTGGCGGCCGGGCAGCGAGGCGTAGTCTTCGACGTAGATGAAGCGCGGCAGTTTCTCCAGCACCCAGGCGCGGGCGCGGGCCAGCGCGGGCTGGTCGTTGTCGATCGTGCGCGCCAGCTCCTCGAGCTCGGTCAGCATCTGCGCCTGCTTGTCGGCGATCTCGGCGCCGGCCGTGGCCAATGCCTGGCGCAGCGCCTGCAGCGCCAGCAGTGCGCCGGCCGACCACTTGACGAAGTCGGGGCTCGGGATCATGGCGGCGTCGAAGGCGTCGGCTTCCTGTTCGAGCGGCGCCTTCAACTCGTCGGCGACCTTTTCGGCCGCGGCCTTCACGGCGGGCACGATCTTGCGCACCTTGGCCTTGATGTCGCTCACGTCGATCGACAGCGGGCCCAGGCCCTCGAAGCCGGTCGTGCGCGTGGCGCCGTAGCCGCGCCCGGCCGTGACCTGACGCACGCCGGCCGCGCGCGGCAGGATGGCGGCGAGCGCCAGCTGTTCGGAGGCATCGAGGTCCCAGCGCGTGTGCACCACCGGGGTGTCGTCGGTGCATTCGTCCAGGCGGCGGTGCCGCGGAAAGTCCTTGATGGGGCTGAGTGCCGTGAGCCCGTCGGTCGGGTTCAGGCTGTGCAACGCGCGCAGCAGGTTCGACTTGCCGCTGTCATTTCGGCCGAGGATCGCTGTGATCTGGGAGGAATCGATGGAGCCGCTGTCGTGGATCGAGCGATAGTTGGTGATCTGGAATGACGCCAAGCGCATGCAGGAATTTCTCTTCTGAATTGAATACGGGGCCGGGGAATGTATTGCATCCCCGGCCCCGTCCTGCCGATCGCGAAAGAAAAAAACTGTACGGGCCTGCGCTGCCCTACTCGGCCGCGCGGCGCAGCGTGTCGACCACCGGCCGGCGCAGCACATCGCGCAGGCCCCACCACCCCGCCGCCAGCGCGAGCACCGCACCGGCCAGCGCGCCGGCCACCGGCACGAGCGGCGACGCGGTCCAGGTGAACTCGAACACGTAGCGCGCCAGCCCCCAACCGATCACCGAGGCCACGATGCTCGCGAGGAAGCCCGCGAGCAGGCCGACGCCGATCAGCTCGGCGCGCTGCACCTGACGCAGCAGGCTGGCGCGGGCGCCCACGGCGCGCATCACGGCGAACTCGCGCGCACGCTCCTCGCGGGTGGCGGTGACGGCGGCGAACAGCACCACGAGCCCGGCCGCCAGCGTGAAGCCGAACAAAAATTCGACCGCGCGCACCACCTGGTCGAGCACGCGCTGCACCTGGTTGATGGTGGCGCTCATGTCGACGTTGGTCACGTTGGGAAAGCTGCGCACCAGCGCGTTGTCGAAGCCGCGCGTCTCGGGCGCGCGGAAGGCGCCCATGTAGGTCACGGGCACGTCGGCCAGCGAGGCCACGGTGTACATCACGAAGAAGTTGGCGTGCAGCGAGCCCCAGTCGACCTTGCGCAGCGAGGTGATGCGCGCGTCGTTCTGCATGCCGCCGATGTCGAAGCGCAGGGTGTCGCCCAGCTTCAGGCCCAGCGTCTCGGCCAGGCCTTCTTCCACGCTCACCTCGTTCTTCGCCTCGGGCGTCCAGGCGCCGGTGGTGACGCTGTTGTGCGCAGGCGCCTCGGTGCTGTTGCTCAGGTTGAACTCGCGGTCCACCAGGCGCTTGGCGCGGTCCTCGGTGTAGTCATCGGGTGTCACGGGCTTGTCGTTGATCGCCACCAGCCGGCCGCGGATCATCGGGTACCAGTCGAACTTGGCGACGCCCGCGTCGCGCAGCGTCTTCTGGAACGCCTCGCTCTGCTCGGGCATCACGTTGATGACGAAGCGGTTGGGCGCGTCGGGCGGCGTGGCCTTGCGCCAGCTCGCCACGAGGTCGGTGCGCAGCAGCACGAGCAGCACCAGCGCCAGCAGGCCCACGGCCAGCGCGCTGACCTGCACCACGGCGTAGGCCGGGCGCGCCGAGATCTGCCGCGTGGCCAGCACCAGCCAGCGCGGCGCGGTGGTCTCGCTGACGCTGCGGCGCAGCACCTTCACGGCGAGCCAGCTCAGCAGCGCGAACACGGCCACGGCACCGGCAAAGCCGCCGACCGCAATGAGGCCCAGCTTGAGGTCGCTGCTGGCCGCCATCAGCAAGGCCGCGAAGCCCGCCACGCCGATGCCGAGCACGGCGAGCGATGCGGGCTTGAGCCCGCCCACGTCGCGGCGGATCACGCGCAGCGGCGGCACGCGCGCCAGCTGCAGCACCGGCGGCAGGCCGAAGGCGAACAGCAGCGTGAGCCCCATGCCCAGGCCGAAGGCCACGGGCCACAGTGTGGCGGCGGGCAAGGCGGTCTCGACCAGCCCGGCCAGCAGCAGCACGAACACGTAGTGCACGGCGAAGCCGATGGCCACGCCGATCGCGCTGGCCACGATGCCGATCACGGCGAACTCGAAGGCGTAGGCCGCGGCGATGGTGCGCTGGCTCTGGCCCAGCACACGCAGCATGGCGCAGTCATCGAGGTGGCTGGCCGCGAAGCCGCGCGCGGCCAGCGCCACGGCCACGGCCGACAGCAGCGCCGCGAGCAGCGCGACCAGGCTCAGGAATTTCTCGGCGCGGTCCAGCGTCTGGCGCATCTCGGGCCGACCGCCTTCGAAGGAGTCGAGCCGCACGCCGCGCAGCTCGCCCTTCTTGATGGTGGCGTCGGCCCATTCGGTGAAACGCTTCACGGCGGCGTCGTCGCCGGCCACGGCGTAGCGGTAGCCCACGCGGCTGGCCGGCTGCACGAGGCCGGTGCGCGCCACGTCGGCCTGGTTGAGCATCACGCGCGGCGAAAAGCTCATGAAGCCCGCGCCCCGGTCGGGCTCCAGCGTGATCACGCGGCCCACGCGCAGGCCGGTGTCGCCCAGCAGCAGCGTGTCGCCGACCTTCAGGCCCAGCGAGTCGAGCAGCGAGGCATCGACCCAGACCTCGCCCGACGCCGGCACGTCGCGCGTCACCGTGCCTGCGCCCTCGGCCGTGGTGGCCGTCTGCAGGTTGCCGCGCAGCGGGTAGCCCGGCGTCACGGCCTTCAGGGCCACGAGCTTGCTGGCGCCGCCCTGGGCGTCTTCCGCTCGCGCCATGGTGGGAAAGCCGAAGGTGCCGGTGCCCGCGAGGCCGAGCGACTTCGCCTGTGCGATGAAGGTCTCGGGCGTCGGGTTGTCGCTCACGATCACCGCGTCGCCGCCCAGCAGCTGGCGCGCGTCGCGCTGCAGCCCGCCCTGCAATCGGTCGGCGAAGAAGCCGACCGCCGTGAGCGCGGCCACGGCCAGCACCACGGCCACGATCAAGAGGCGCAGCTCGCCGGCGCGCAGGTCGCGCCAGAGCGTGCGCCAGCCAAGGCGAAGGGAAGCGTTCATGGCGCGAACGATAGCCGACGCCTACCGGCACCGACGGACTCAAGGGTTATTGGAAAGGGCCGCGAGGTGTTGCCCGCTGCGCGGACCTGTCGCACGATGCGAAAAAACGAAGGAGCGCGTGTCGATGGCGACCCCACCCGCCCCGCGGCGCCCCGGTC
>NZ_JBWKYF010000137.1:0-6665 GCF_059423605.1 Variovorax sp. GW460-12-1-14-LB1 | reverse complement strand
CTCCCCCACCACCTGCGCCCCCAGCGCAAAGCACCACACAGGCGCCTCCAGGTAGTGAGCAGTCCAATCCGCATGCCGATCCCGCAGCCGCGCCAACCCGCGCTGCAACCACGGGTCCCACACCGAGCGAAACGCCTCCGACAACCGCCGATGCGCAAAGTCCCCCATCCCCGGCAACTTCCCGAACCAGCCAGGAAGTTCACCGGAAACAAAGAGCGAAGAAGAGGCCAAGCTCACAACCCCTCCGGACAAGAAAACTCCCGCAACTCCTTCAACCGAATCGGATGCTGCACGCTGTTCGTCGTCACCTCGAACCGCGTCTTCCGCGCCCCCACCTGGAAGGTAATGAAGAACTTCTCCGGCGCATCCCCCGCTTCCAGCTGCCCGTCATCCAGCGTACGGAACAAAGCCCAAGGCCCATCCATCGCCGACCCCGAACTCCCCGTCGTCGACGGCGGACTCACCTGAACGCGCACCTGGTTGCTCCCCTTCGGCCCCGGCCACTGCACCGCCATCGGCACCACCGGCCCGTGCGCGTACTTCACCAGCTGCCCGTCCACGTCGAGGATGAACTGCGTGATGCCCGCGTCCATCTCCACCGGCTTGAAGTCCAGCCGCATCGACGGCCCGCGACCGCCGCCGCGGAAGAAGATGTCCTTGATGCGCGCCGCGCGCTCGAACTGCGCCAGCGCCTGCGTGGTGATCGCGCCGCGCTCGGCCACGGGCTTGTAGCGCCACGGCCGGGTGCTGGTGTCCACGATCGCGGCCAGGCGCTTCTGGAAGAAGTCGTCCATCAGGCCGCCGGCGCCGAACATCTGGCCGAAGTCTTCGGGCAGCACGTCGCGCTTGCTGCTTTGCACGAACGGGTAGCGGCCGGCGATGGCGCGGTTGCAGAACTCGGTCACGGGGCGCAGGTCCTGGCTCAGGTTGCCGCGCTCGGCCACCTGCGCCTGCGCAGCGCCGGTCTGGCTCAGG
Organism: Variovorax sp. GW460-12-1-14-LB1; assembly: GCF_059423605.1. NCBI lineage: Bacteria > Pseudomonadati > Pseudomonadota > Betaproteobacteria > Burkholderiales > Comamonadaceae > Variovorax > Variovorax sp. GW460-12-1-14-LB1. Next base: position 5,690 of record NZ_JBWKYF010000137.1, on the reverse strand, counting down.
TTCTCGATCATGCTGCGCACCGGCTCGGGCAGACGGCCCGCGTCCGACTTGAGCTTGCCGGCCACGTCGCCCGGCGGCGGCGAGGTGCGGCCCTTCACGGCCGTGTCGACGGCGTTGAGGTACACGTACACCTCGTTGAAGAGCTTGAGCGCATCGTCGATCGGCGCCGGCTGGTTCGGGCCGCCCGCGGTGACGAGGCGGCGCAGCGACTCGAAGCGATCGTCCACGATGCTCTCGATGCGCTTGCCCGGCGCCACCTGCTTGCCGGGGTCGCTGCCGAACAGGTCTTCCAGGCCCTTGCGCGTGTTGCGCACGGTCTCGGTGGCCTTGCTGACCACGTCCTTGTTGGCATCGGCGGCGGGAATCAGCGTGGTCTGCTTGACCACCGCACGCAGGAAATTCGCGAGCGGCGAATCGACGCCCGACAGGATGCGCGCGGTCTCGATGTTCTTCTCCAGGCCGCTGACGCGGATCAGCCGCACGTCGGCCAGCAGCGCCTCCCACTGCTTGACGTACTCCTCGAGGTAGAGGCGCCGCACGCGGTCGGTGAGTGCGCCGAGCGCCGCGGCATCGCGCAAACGCTCGCTGGCGTTGCGGTCCTGGCCCAGCACCCACGGGTCTTCGGCGGCGAGCAGGCCGGTGAGCACCACGACCTCGTTCTGGAAGCGCTTGTGGTAGCCGTCGTAGGTGAACATGCCCGGCACGCCCTCGCTCAGCGGCTTGCCGCTGATGCGCTCGAACACCAGCGGGCCCGACGGACCGGTGGCCTGCGCCACGCTGAAACCCGGGATGTCCTTGGTGGCGCGCTGGCGCTTCAGGCGGCTGAACACGCGCTGCTCCAGCGGGTAGCTCGCGAGCACGGCGCGCACGCTGCGCACGAGGTTCTCGTCCATCTTCAGCGGCGAGCGCGGCGGGCCTTGGGCGATGAGCACGTCGAGTTGGTCCTCGAGCGCCTTGCGCTGGTCTTCGGGAATGCCGCGGTCGAGGTTGCGCGCCCAGTCGAGCGTGATCCAGGCCTTCAGCGCCTCGGGGTCGAAGCGCTCGGGCTGGTAGAGCATCAGGTAGCTCTTGAGCGCTTCATACGTGAACTCGAGGTTGTCCTTCTGCGCGGTGCGCAGCTGGTCCTCGATGCGCTTGGCGATCTGCGGCAGGAAGGCGTCGTTGAGCGCGCGCTGGTGCGTGAGCATGGCGGCGGCATCGAGCTTGTCGCCCTGGTACAGGCCCAGCGTCATCGACAGCGGCTCGTCGCCCTGGCGGTTGTCAGGCGTCTTCCAGATGTCGCGCAGGCCCTGCAGCACGGGCGCGACCTCGACCAGGTTCTGCACGCGCGTCGGCAGCGCGGCCAGCGTCTTCTGCGCGGGCTCGACGCGGGCCTCGACCGACTTCAGGTAGTTGTGGTTCTGCCAGGTGCTGTAGCCCCAGGCTGCAAGCAGGCCGACGGTGAGCAGCGTCATCGCGGCCACGCCCGCCAGGCGCAGCGTGTTGCGGCGGCGCTCCAGCTTCACGTCGGCGCCCGCGAGGCGCTGCTCGGGGAACACCACCTCGCGCAGCAGCGCGGTGAGGAAGTAGCTGCGCCCGCTCGACTTCTGCGGCGCGAGCATGGCGCGCTCAATGCCGAAGCTGCGCGCCAGGCTGCCCATCACGCGGTCGATCGGGCTGCCTTCCTGCGTGCCGCTGGTGAAGTACACGCCGCGCACCCACGGCGGCTGCGCAAAGCGCGAGCCTGTGAACACCTGTTCGAGCAGATCGGAGAGCAGCGGGCCGACCGAGCCGAACTGCGCCGGAAAACCGAAGATCGCCGCGCGGCGCGTGCCGTCGGTCTCGCGCTGCATGCGCGCGATGAGGCCGTCGTTGATGCGGTTGTGCAGCAGGCCGAACTCGCGGTGGAACGCGGCCGACAGGCCCTTCTCTTCCAGCTGCACGTTCTCGTCCGCCGGCAGCGTGAAGCCGAAGACCTGCGCGCGCTGCTCCTTGCCGAGGTCGTCGAAGTAATCGGTGAAGCCGTAGAGCAGGTCGCTCTTGGTGACGAGCACGTACACCGGCAGGCGCGTGGTGAGCTTGCCGTCGAGCTCGAGCAGCCGCGCGCGGATCGAGGCCGCGAGCTGCGTGCGCGCCTCGGGGCCCTGGCTCAGCAGGTCGCCCACGCTCACGGTGAGGAACACGCCGTTCAGCGGACGGCGCGGGCGCGCCTTCTTCAGCAGGCCCAGGAAGCCTTCCCACGCGCTCTTGTCTTCCGACTGGTGGCTGTCCTGCGTGGTGTAGCGCCCGGCGGTGTCGATGAGCACGGCCTCGTCGGTGAACCACCAGTCGCAGTTGCGCGTGCCGCCCACGCCGCGGATGGCGCCGGGGCCGAACTTCTCGGCCAGCGGGAACGAGAGGCCCGAGTTGACGAGCGCCGTGGTCTTGCCCGCGCCCGGTGCGCCGATGAAGACGTACCACGGCAGGTCGTACAGGTAGCTGCCGCCCGAGATCGACAGCCAGTCGCGCCAACCCGGCTTCTTGCCGGCGGCATGCAGGCGCATCTGCTTGAGCGTGGCGACGGCTTCGCTGAAGCGCGTGTCGAGGATCTTTTGTTCACCGTCGACCGGCGCACCGGTCTTGGCGGCGGCCGGCGCCTTCATGAGGCCGTCGGTCAGGTGCTGGCTCGCGCGGCGCGCGCGCCAGCGGCGGTACAGCGCGCGCATCACGACGATGAGCACGATCACGCCGATGACGATGGCGCGTGTCATCTCGCCTTCGAGCGGCGCGAGCGAACCGATCTTCACCAGCGGGCCGATCCACCAGATCAGCAGCGCGACGACGATCAGCGCGAGCAGCGTCAGCAGCAGCGGGCTGAACAGGAAGCCGAAGATTTTCTTGATCATTTCGTCGCTCCTGGAACGGGAGCAGCCGGTGCAGCAGCGAGGCGCTCGGGTTCGGTCAGCAGCACGATGTCGACGCGGCGGTTGCGCGCGCGGTTGGCCGGCGTGTCGTTGGCCACCACGGGCTCGGCGTCGGCCTTGCCGTCGGAGCGCATGCGCGCGGGCTCGACCAGCGTGGAGAGCGCGCCCTTCACCGCATCGGCGCGCGCGGCCGACAGGTGCCAGTTCGACGGATAGCGCAACGAACGGATCGGCTGGTTGTCGGAGTGGCCGGTGATGAGCACCTCGCCTTTCACCTCGGCCAGCGCCTGGCCGATGCGGCGCAGCACCGACAGCGAGGCTGCCATCGGCTCGGCGCTGCCCGAGCCGAAGAACGAGTCGCCGCGCAGCCGCACCACGCTGCGGTCGGCCTCGTCGGTCACGGTGACCAGCCCCTGCTTGATCTCAGGCTCGAGAAAACGCGCGAGCCGCGGCGACTTGGCCGGCGCGGCAGGCGGTGCGATCTGTATGTTGGGCACGCGCAGGCTCGACACGGCCGCGTAGGTGGTGTCGGAGCGGTGGTTGAGCGTGAGCCGCAGGCCGAACCACGCCAGCGCCAGCAGCAGCGCGAAGCCGGCCGCGAACACCCACAGCGGCAGCGATTCGCGCAGCCGCACCGTGCCCGCGCCCTGCCCGCGCCAGTGCGGCGACAGCTCGGGCTCGACCGGCGGGCGGTCCTTGGCGATCAGGTCGGCCAGGCGCTGGCGCACCGAGTCGAGCTGCGCGCGGCCGTTGTCGACCACGCGGTAGCGGCCCTCGAAGCCGAGCGCGAGCACGCTGTAGATCAGCTCCAGCAGCTGGCGGTGCGTGGGCACGTCCTGCGCAAGCTTGGCGAGCAGCTGGAACACTTTTTCGCCGCCCCAGGTCTCGTTGTGGAACTGCACCAGCAGGCTCTGCTTGTTCCAGCCGGCCTGCACGCCCCAGGGCGTGTTGGCCACGGCTTCGTCGAGCGCGGTGCACAGCACATAGCGCGCGGCCAGCACCGACTCGTTGCCCACGCCCGCGCGGCGCGCCGCGGCATCGAACTGGTTCACCGCATCGGCGGTGGACGCGCGCAGCGCCGGCACATTGGGCGGCTGCGCGAGGTTGCGCAGCTTGCCGATCAGCACCAGCAGCTTGCCCGCGGCCGACACCAGCGGATTGAGCAGGCCGATCTCGCCCACCTCGGCCACGGGCGTCGGATCGGCGCCGCCGAAGAACGGCGCGGGTGCAGCGGCCGGCGGCGCGCCGCCCGGCGTGCGCGGCTTGGGCTTGATGACCGTGCGCTCGGACTCGAAGGCGGCGAAGGGGTCGGGAGGGGTGCTCATGGTGATGTTCCGTTTCCGTCAGCCGGAGGCGGCTAGGAACGAATGGCCCAGAACGCCAAGTCGAGGCCGGGGAAATCGCCCGCGATGTGCATCGCGATGCCGCCCGATTGCTCGAGCTGGCGCCACAGGTCGCTGTTGCGCGTTTCGAGTTCGAAGTAGTTGGCGCCCGTGTGGAACGGAATCTGGCGCGGCGCCACCGGCATCGGCGTCAGCGTGACGCCCGGCAGCGCGAGGTTCACGAGGTCGCGGATGCGCTCGACCGGGCCGATCTTCACCTGCGTGGGGAAGCGCGCGCGCAGTGCCTCGCTCGGCATGTTCGCGTTCACCGCGAGCACGAAGGTCGCCTTGCGCTGCAACTCCACGTCGGTCACCACCGCCACGCGCACGCCGTGCTTGCGGTCGTGCAGGTCGATGCGGATCGCCGACTGCTCGAACACCATCGACAGGCTGCGGCGCAGGTCGTCCATCACCGGGCGGAAGCTCAGCGCGAGGTCGTCATGGATGTAGGGCCCGAAGCGCGTCACGCGGCGCGTGTCGCGGAAACTCGCGAGGTCGCCGGCCAGCCCGAGCGCGTGTTCGAAGAAATGCTGCGGGTGCAGCATCGCGCTCTTGGCGAGGTGCGTAAAGATGGCCTCGTTGCGGTTCACGGCCTGCAGCAGCATGAAGTCGGCAATCTCGGCCACGCCGCCGGTGCCGCCTTGCGTCATGCGCCCGGCCAGCGCCTCGCCGCGCTGGCGCAGCAGGCCCAGCAGCTCGTCGAGCCAGGCGCGGATCACCGCATGGCCGGCCACGTCGAGCAGCGGCGGCAGCATGCCGCGGTCGAGCTGCACCTGGTTGTCGACCCGGCGCTCGACCACGCGGGCCACGCCCAAGGTCGCCCACGCGTCGGTGGCTTCGCTGGCGCGCATCAGGCGCGTGTGGAGCTGGCCCAGCTGCAGCATCGCGGTGCGCTCGCCGGCCGTGTTGGAGTCGGGCACGTCCGACTCCAGCACGCGGTGGCGCACCAGCTCTTCGTACTCTTCAGCGTCGGCTTCGCGCGCCCCGGCGCGGCGCAGCGGGAGTGCCAGCACCACGGCTTCGTCGCGCATGGACGCGGGAATGTCGATGGGCTCGGGCAGCGGATCGACCGCCGGCATATCGAACACCGTGCCATCGCCGAAGATGCCCACCGCCCGCACCAGCGCCAGCTTGCCCAGCGTGAGCGCCGCCGCGTCGATCTCGACTTCGGCGAATCCCCAGGCGTAGGGCGTGGTGGTGCGCAACAGCACATGCCGCGCATGATCGGCATGGCGCTCGCTCTGCTGCAGGTGCTGAGGCTGCAACAGCATCCCCTCGCTCCAGACCACTTTGGTTCGCCAACTCATCCGCACTCCGTCAACGGCAAGGGTGCCGGGAAGTAAGAAGAAACACGAAGTTTCCGGTGCGGGGGAGCGGAGGCAAATCCGCCTTAAGGCCTAGCTAATGGCCTAGGTGGGGCGGGAGG
>NZ_JBWKYF010000136.1:0-6771 GCF_059423605.1 Variovorax sp. GW460-12-1-14-LB1 | reverse complement strand
ATCCAGATCCCGCGCATCGGCCAGGAAGTCGTCGTGAGCTTCATCGCGGGAGACGCGGACCTGCCGATCTGCATGGGCAGGGTGCACAACCAGGTGAACCTGCCGCCGTGGCAACTCCCCGGCCAGAACGCATTGAGCGGGTTCAGGAGCCGGGAGTTGACGGAGGGAGGAGGCAACAGTGCGGCAGGCAGATCGAACCACCTGATCCTGGATGACACGGCCGAAAAAATTCAGGCGCAGCTCAAGAGCGATCACCAGAGTTCCAGCCTGAGTCTGGGGGCGATCACGCGCATCGAGGACAACGCGGGCAGAAAGGACCCCAGGGGTGAGGGGTTCGAACTGCGCACGGACGCCCATGGCGTGCTCAGGGCGCAGGACGGCATGCTCATCACCACTGAAGCCAGAGGCAACGCTGCGAACCATGTCAAGGACATGGGGGAGACAACCCAGCGACTAAAAGCAGCGCAAGACCAGCATCAAGGCCTGGCAGAAGCCGCAGCAACGGCCAAGGCTCAAAGCGAAGGCGAAGATCAGGCCAACGTGGCGCAAGCGCTCAAAGCGCAGAGCGGCGTCATCAAGGGCAGCGGTGGTGACAAGGCCCAAGGCCAATTCCCCGAACTCACAGAAGCCCAATTGGTACTCGCCAGTGCCGCAGGCCTCGCCGCCACCACGCCCGGCAGCCTTCATCTGCAGGCAGGCGAGCACATCGCGATCAGCAGTCAGGGCCACACCAGCATCAGTGCAGCCAAGCGGCTGCTCGTCAGTGCCAAGACCGGCATCCGCCTGTTTGCGCTCCGAGGCGGCATGAAGTGGATCGCCGGCAACGGCAAGTTCCAGATCGAAGCCCACAAGGATGCGATGAATCTGACCGCCAAGAAGGCCGTCCGGATCACAAGCACCACCAGCGAGATCCGCATCACTGCACCGATCAAGGTGGTAGTCAACGGTGGTGGAAGTTTCACCGAGTGGAGCAGCGAGAGCATCTTGCACGGAACGCCAGGTGGGTGGATCGAGCATGCAGCGAGTCATGTCAAGGTGGGCCCGGCAAGGTTGCCGCTGAGTCCGCAAACGTTCAAGGGCTGTGGCCCTGCGAACCAAGCTGCCGTCGGCAGCCAGTCCGGCGGGATCGAACTGTGAACACGGGCTCTGTGAAAAGTGCTCTTCAACCCGTGCCGAGCGACCCGCATGCCGAACTGCTTGCGCAGATCAAGACTCGACATCCCACGCATCGCACTGTCTGGATCTTGTTCGAGCCCGCCATGAATCCGATGGATGCAGGCGAAACCAGCGCCGCGTGGCTCGATCTGGCCGAACGCATGCCTGTGCAGGTTGCCATCCCCGGCTATGACCTTGGTGTCGAACGCTGCCCTTTGTGGCTTCAGGCCGATCTCACAACACCCAAGGGGCAGCAGTTGCTCCGCGCCAGCGTGGAAACGGCACTCGACGAACTGCATCCCGATGCACTCAGGCACAACAACGGCCGCCGCGTATGTGCCTGGGTCTGTTCTCCGCCAAACGCGAAGTCCACCCCCGATGCTCTTCGGGCCCAGGCCCTGCACATGGCGGGCTTGTTGGTACAGACCCGTCCCAATCTGCCCACGCACCACCCATACCTCAATGGGCGACCGGTGCATGTCAGGTTGCAGGACCCCGCGGTGCTGTGGGCGCTGTGGCCGCTGTTCAATTCAATGCAGCAAAGCCAATGGTTGGCCCACGTTGGAGGCTGGTGGATGCTCAAGCCCAATGGCCAAATGCACGCGCTTCCAGCCCCGCAGGCCGATGCGCCGATGCGCTTTCCTCAAGCGGTGCCGCACGCCCTTGACATGCGCTTTACGCCCGACCAATGGACGTCCGTGCCGCATATCCAACCGCTGAATCATGCGTTGCGCAAGTGGCTGCAACGCTCGTTGCAAGACAACTCGCTCGCCGAGCTGGCCGATCTCGATGTGGACAACGCCCGTGATGGCGCCTGCGCCGCTATCCGCACCACAGACAACGCCGGCTGGCGCGACCTGATCGACCTGCAGGCCGTGGCGTATTACGCCATGGCATACCACCCCCGCTTCGACACATCCACGCTGATGCGCAACCACCTCGCGCAGCGAATGGTTGCGGCCCGCAAAGACGGCGCGGCATTTGATCTGGCGGGTTGGCTGCATGCGTTGAGTGCGTCCGATTGGCAACGGGTGGTTGCTCAACTGAACCACGTCGAACCGCCTGCCGCTACGGCCTGACGCCTCGTCTCATGACACCTCGTCCCGAGCAACTCACAAACCCATCCGAAATTCGCCCATGAGCAGCAGCCAATGCAAACACTGCCAATCCTCCGGCCTTGCCATCCTGCCCGTGCGCTATGCGCCGGCGCCTTGGCGTACTGCTGTCATCCCTACCCTGCCTGAATGGGCCGATGACCCCGCGGGCCCTATTGGGTTTTCGGACCCCAAGCAACGTGAACCGGCCCTGTCTGCATTGGGCAGCGAATTCAAGTACACCCTGCGGATCCTGCGTGCGGGCTATCTGTACCTGTACTACGAGCAGCGCCACATCACCAGCGTAGGTGAGGTGCAATGGCTCTGCTACACCGTCTTTGATGATGGCTCTGTGTTTCCGTCGCAGCCCGACGATGCGGCTCCTCCGGCCGAGCACCCCGCTTGCGCAAGTTCGGCTCATCTGGGCGCACTTCTGCGCCAGGTCATCGTGATGGAGCCACACAAGAGCCCGCCGGTATGGCTTGCCTTTAGCGAACACCGGTGGACCGAGGCCACACGCAACCGCTACGCGCAGGATGTTGCACTTCGCCAGAAGCGCATGCAGTGCATTGACCCGAAGGCATTGCTGAAATCGCCCAAGGGGCCACGGCTGACCGCCGCTACTCCAGGCAATCTGCAGCACATCCTCGAATACAAGCCCGGGGTAACTCAGGACACCCTACCCTTCGCCGAGAAGGTCCCGGACCTTAGCATCGGGGAAGACGGCGCCTATGACAGCGACCGCCTGAAGACCGTCTCGACGCGCTACAAGCTCGCGGTGCGTGCAGGAGACGCCTTCAACGAGGCCCGATTGATGCGCTCGCGCACCGAGGACGAAAACGGTCACAGCAAGGCCGGCATCATCCTTGCGCTGCACGATGCGGTGGGCATGGTGCATGAACTCAATGGGTTCAGGAGCGACGCGGCCGGCTGGGTCGCCAAATACGGTAACGAGCGGGAATTGCAGATATCAGCGCTCGCGCTCATCGACGGGGCAAAGGCGGCCCTGGCGAATCGCACCAGTCAACTCGCTCAGCAGCACGTCAATCGGGTCAATCAAGCGCCTAATCCACTCGACGTTCGCGAAACCCGGGCGCAGATCGGACTGCAGCGCGACCCCGGTGATGCTTATTGGCAGAAGGAGATTGCCGATATACAGATCGAACGCCAGCGCAAACTTGCAGCGGGTACAGAGGGCGCAGCAAGTTACGAAACCACGGAACTCGCAGGCAGTTGGCTACCCTATGAGGGCAACCTCAAACCGGGCGCGGTAGACACGTTCAAAGAGCACTGGGACGGGCTGTCAGCCAGGGCCCACGACTTGATGGAAGGGCGCGGCAAACCATTGCTGACATGGCTCGAGTCCAAGCGCTTTCTCACCGCTCTGGAAGATTACGACTCCACGGACCTCGCCGACGGCGTGTGTTTTGAAAACGTGGTGGGAGACGCACTGTATGGATTGGGCTCATGCAAAGCCAGCGCACAAAAAATCAGTGCCTGGGTCAATGAAGCCATTCACCGCATCACGAACGAGAACATCTTATTTCGTGCAATTGCCTTGAACCATGGTGAAGGCAAGGCTGCCGTGCAGCAGGCCCTTGCTGCGGCGTCGGCTCACACAAACACGCCGCTCACAGAACAAGCGCTGGTGGCAGCTGAAGGCAGCACCAAGTACATCGCAAAGCTCGCCGAATTGTCCAAAAAAGGACTCACCTTGCACAACCAGCTCAACAAAGCTGGAGTCAAGCGTATTCCGACAGGTGGCTTGGAAAAAATCCTGATGTCGGTTGGGGATCGCTTCTTCGTGCCTTTCATGCGAAAGGGCATCGACAACTTGGCTGAAAAACTGGTGGTAGGCATGCTCATGGCGCGAGCAGGTTATGGACACGCAGCCACCATGGGCTTGTTCATTGCCGAAGCTCGTCACGTCAAGGAGGGCCGGACAGCAGCCATGTTGTTGCTGTCTCTCGGAAAATCCTCGCCAGACCTGAGAAACAGCTATACGGATCTGAAAAACGCCTGGGGAAAATTGAAGGTCGAGGCGGATACGCCTCGACTCAATTCTGAGGGGAAGCCCGGCGCATTCAACGAGGCAAAGGAAGCGCGCTTCGGCATCGTGGTGTTGATGCTTCAGAGCTTGTTTCTATGGAAACTTTCGAGTGATGCGGAAAAAGAAGTCGATCCCAAGAAGCGAGAAAAGATCAAAGCCGAACTCCTTGCCGCTCAGTTCAGCGTAGGCGCTAGCGTGCTTGATCTGGGAGCCACTGCGATCAAGGGATTGGCAGCAGCGAAGGACGCGGCAATGAGCTACCAGATGCTCAAAGCTGGAGGTGGGCTGCTCAGCGCGGGAGCGGCGATTATTTCGGTGAAGATGAGTTTGGCGGAGGCAGAACGTGTGGCAGATCAGGGCAGAGTTAATTTGAGCTTGGCGTACTACCTCCGAAGTGGGACCGATGCGTTTGCTGGGGGCTTCTCCTTTCTTGCAGCGATTTCTTACACAGCTCCCGCCATGAAGGCACTCAGCACAAGATTTCCAGTGTCTGCGGCCGCGCGTTTTCTCAGCGCATCGGTAGCGCGTTTGTATCTTTGGCGCGCCGCACTGCTATTTTTCGGTATCGGGTTCTCCGTGTTCTCATTGATCATTGCTTTTGCAATTTGGCGCTTCAGCGACAACGCACTCCAATCGTGGAGCGACCAATGCGCATTTGGGAAGAACAAGCGATTTACTAGGGTCAAGGAGCAGGAAGACGCTTTTTACAAGGCACTAGAGGAGGTGATATGAGTACAGTGGCGCCACATCAGTACCAACTCATCAAGGGGGTGGTTGTTGGGCTTCAAATCTCGAGGGGTGAGGAAGACTTCGTGTTCAATCAGGCAGGAAAAAAATCCATCGAGGCGACGGCCATGGGCGCAGCGGCCATGGGGCAATTGCTTCAGTCCACCAACCTGCTCATGGCCAGCGGTGGAACCGAAATTTCAGTGGACTACTTCACTTGTTTGGTCAACGGAAAACGTCTGATGGGGTGCTTCCACAGCGCCAGCTTCAAAGAAGGTGAGGAGCTTGTGTTTGTGGTCACCCCAACGAGTGCTGGGTATGTGGTTGCCGCAGCACGCAGCCCCGCACGGCGTCTGTTGTGGATGCCGCCGTATCACGAACGGGGGGAGATTGCGCAACACAAAAGCAAGTGGAAGTGGTCGTTGATTTTGTCGCTCATCGGCGCTTCGGCGTTTATCGCGTTTGTATATTTCCACAATAGTCATCCCGAACAATATCAAGCTTGGCATTATTTTTCGGCGTTCGCTGCAATGTTCGCCATGATTCTTGTGGTAAATGTGATCGGCCGCGCACCCTTCAAAAAATTTGGCCCCACGACCACAGCGATTCTTGCGGCGTTTGGCTTCATGGCCCCTGCAGAAATGGACTTGCATAAGGTGAGCAGCGCTGCGCGAGAACGCATCAAACAAGAAACCGGCGTTCCCTACGTGCTCGAGCCGCCTCCGTGGGTTTTTCATTATTGAGAGCGAAGGTCATCCAGGCAAGCCGACGATGGTTCCCATTTCAGACCCCGTGGGACTGGCCGCAGATATCAACGGCATCTGCGCGTTACGGGACAGGCGAGACAAAGAAGCGCTTCTCGCACTCGACGTCACGCGGCCGCTGATGACCAATCAGTTGCCTTCCGGCCTCAAGGGTTGCTTCAAGGGCGCGGCGATGGCCGGCACGCGCGCCATAGCCGACGGAAGCACATCGAAAAACGGCGGGACGAAGTGAAAAACACCGCGTACCGGGCGGGTGGCTACACATGGAGCAGAACCACGCGAGCCGTCTTCAACGGGGCTCTGCTTCGACGCTGGCCTACGGCGTGGGCTGGGTGCTGTTGATCGCCGGTGTGGCTTCCACCATGTGGGCAGTCCTTTCCGAACGCTCCGACCTGCAACGCTGGATCGCGCGGGGTTACTTCGGCCGTGACACTGAGAGGCGTTACGAGGAGAAGGACAGGGAGCTTCTGGAGTACCTCCTGATCGCGGAGATGGTCTACAAGCCCATGACCGATGAGGAGAATCAACGTCTTCTCAAGAAGTATCCGGCGCCACCTGCTGCGCCAGCACCTCGACGATCACCGTTCGGAGGCGATGGCGTGGGAGGCTTCCGATGATCGGCGGCATCAATACCAGCGGGCGCAGCACCGATGAAGAGCGCACCGATGGCAAGGTCATCGGGCTTGTGGAGCGCTATGCCAACAAAAGGAAAGGAGCCGCCGGAGTAGCCGGACACGGGGGAAAACTCACAGGCGTCTATCCAGATGCCATTGAGTTTCAGAGGGTCTACCTGACGGGGGGAGGTGGGTACTACCTCACGCATTGTTTTCTAATAGGTGTGATCGGCACGTATTTGATTGCGAAGTTCACGCTTGAAGGACTGTTGAAACATCGGGGATACGGAGTGGGCTGCTGCCGGTTTCGTGGACACCGACCTAAGCTTTTTGAGCTTTCTCGAACTGTATCGGACTGACGTAGCCGA
>NZ_JBWKYF010000135.1:0-7036 GCF_059423605.1 Variovorax sp. GW460-12-1-14-LB1 | reverse complement strand
GGTGCGGGCGCTGCTGCCTCAGCAGCGCACCACGTTCGCTGCAAAGCGGTAGCCCGCGCCACGTTCCGTGCAGATGAAGCGCGGATGGTCCGGGTCTTCTTCGATCTTGCGGCGCAGGCGCGACACCAGCACGTCGATCGTGCGGCTCACCGCGTCCGACTGGGCGCTGCGCGTCTTGAGCAGCAGCTGCTCGCGGTCGATGACGCGGTTCGCATGCAGCACGAAGACCTCGAGCAGGGCGAACTCGCCGTGCGTCAGGTCGCAGGGCGTGCCGTCGCCGTGCAGCAGCTCGCGCGCGGTGATGTTGAGGGTCCAGGGGCCGAACAGGTAGCGTTCGTGGCTCAGGCGGTCAGTGCGCAGCGAGCGCGGCATGCCGGTCTCGGCCGAGCGGCGCAGCAGCGCGCGGATGCGTGCGACCAGTTCGCGGTTGTCGAAGGGCTTGGCGATGAAATCGTCGACGGCGGTTTCGAGGCCCAGGATGCGATCGGCGGCCGTGCCCTGGCCGGTGAGGATGATGATCGGGATGCGCGAGCGCGTGCGCAGCTGGCGTGCGAGCTCGATGCCGTCTTCCTTCTTCAGACGCAGGTCGATGATCACGAGCGAGAACGCGCGTTGGTCGAGCCGGGCTGCCATGGCCAGGCCGTCCGGCACGGCCTGTGCGCGAAAGCCCGACGACTCCAGCAGGTCGACCAGCGTCTCGCAGACTTCGGGATCGTCGTCGACCACCAGGATTTCGGGTTTCACTACGTCAAGCATGAGGTTCCAGAAGGCCGGACTGTGTGTCCGGTCGTCCAAAATTCTTGCAGACAAAAGCGCACCAATTGATACCTAAAGGTTAATCAAGTCCCTCTCAGGCTGGTATTTCGCGACTTTTTTTCGTCCGATGCTTTACACATGCATCGAAGCATCCCTTTCGGGGACTTCAATGTGATCCGTTTGTCACCCAAGTACAGGCGGTTCGACGGGCAGCGCCCGCTTGTGGGAGCTCTTGCGGTGCGTCGACAGAATCACCGCGCGCGCCGCGGCCGACACCGGCTTGCCCTCGAGGAAATCGTCGATCTGCTCGTAGCTCACGCCAAAGGCGTTTTCGTCGGGCTTGCCCGGCACCAGCGACTCGAGGTCGGCCGTGGGCACCTTGTAGACCAGCGCATCGGGCGCGCCCAGCAGCTGCGCCACGGCGCGCACGCGGCGCTTGTTGAGGCCGGTGAGCGGCGTGATGTCGGCCGCGCCGTCGCCGAACTTGGTGAAGAAACCCATGAGCGCTTCGGCCGCGTGGTCGGTGCCGATCACGAGGCCGTCGTGCGCACCGGCCACCGCGAACTGCGCAATCATGCGCTGGCGCGCCTTGATGTTGCCGAGCACGAAGTCCTCGTGCGCCGCATCGCGAAACGTCTGCCCGCCCGCGCGCAGCGCGGCCAGCATCGCATCGGCGGCGGGGCGGATGTCCACCGTCAGCAGGCGGTCGGGGCGGATCACCGCCAGCCCGGCCTGCGCCTCGGCCTCGTCGCGCTGCACGCCGTAGGGCAGGCGCATCGCGATGAAGGTGGCGTCGCGGCCTTCGGCGCGCAGCTTCTCGACCGCGCGCTGCGCAAGGCAGCCGGCGGTCAGCGAATCGACGCCGCCGCTGATGCCCAGCACCAGCGTCTTCAGGCCGGTGCTGCGCAGGTAGTCGGCGAGGAAGTCGGTGCGCCGCGCGAGTTCGGCGGCGGCATCGAAGACGGGCGCCACGTGCAGGGCCGCGATGATCTCGCGCTGCGTGGCATCGACGGGAGACAGGTCGTGATTCATTGGGCGATCCTTCCTTGCGATCTTCCGGTGGAACACCGCGGAACCGGCTTTGCCGGGCCGCTGGTGTTGCCCCCGGTAGGGGGTTGGCGAAGCGACACGAAGTGCGCGAAGACTGGGGGCGAGTTAAAAGTCGACGAGGCTCAAGCCGATGCTGAGCACGGTGCGCTTGCGGTTGTAGTCCACCAGCGTGTCGCCGTAGCCATGGAACAGCTGCGTGTGGAAGCGCAGGTTGCTCTTGGTCGGGTCGCCGATGGCCTTCAGCCATTCGAGGCGCACCGAGCCGCGGCCGCTGTCGCGCAGGTTGTTGCGCACCGTGATGCCCAGTTGGTTGTCGCGGTTGAGGTTCCAGCGGCCCGTGACTTCGGCGCGGCCGATGTAGTCGGCGATGTCGGGGTTGTCGTCCTTCGCGGCGCTTTCGGACATGCGCTGCCAGACGCGGCCCGTGACGGTGAAGCGGTCGTCGAGCTCGGCGCCGCCCATCAGGTACACGCGGTTCCAGCTGCGCGACAGCGGCAGGCTCTGGCCGTTCGACTGGTGCACGATGCCCACGCCCGCATAGCGCCAGCGCCAGCCGCCGGGCAGGTGGACGTCGGTCGGGTAGACATACATCAGCTCGGGTTCGTGGTCGGTGGTGCGGAAGGGCCGCGAGATCGAGCCGTTGAACAGCTGCCAGGTCGACTGCTGCGAGTACGCGAACCACAGCGAGTCCTTCTTGATCGGGTCGTTCTGCGTGAGCATGCCCTGCGCGAGCTTGGTGCGCACCGACAGGCCGATGCGCATCTCGTTCGCCTGGTAGGCCACGGGCTCGGCCGTGTGGCCGGCCGACGGCGAGGTCGGCGGCTGGGGCTTGTCGGTGGCGGCCGAGGCCGACACCGTGAGCGGGCGGTAGCCGCGAAACCCGAAGGTGCCGCAGTCGGTGGCGTTCTCGAGTTCCCAGAAGCGCGACAGCGTCGAGTACTGGCGGTCGCGGCAGCCTTCGGTGGTCGCGACCGACACCACGCGCGTGGCCGGAATCGTGCCGTCCACCGGCGGCTGCGTGCTCGCGAGCACCGGCGGCGCCACGGGCACCGACACCGAGGGCAGCGTCTGTTGTTGCGACCAGCGGTCGTAGCAGGCCAGGCGCGCTTCGTTGTTCGCGCCGAGTGCGGCGCACTGCTGCCAGGTGAGCTGCGCGTCGGCCAGCGGGCTGGCCGGCTTGTCGACGGCCTGGGCCTGCGCACCGGACGCTGCGCCCAGGCATGCGGCCACGGCGGCCACGGTGCGCAGCGTGAACAGAGAAGCAGGGTGTCGTCGTGTCGTCTTCATGGCTTTCCTTCCTGTGCGACGGTCTTGCGCAGCACGAACGGGTGCGTGCGCTCGGTCGCGGCATCGCGCCACGTGCCGCGGAACTCGCGGCCGCAGGCGCCGGGTTGCAGCGTGCCCGACCAGACGCCGCTGATGGCGCGGCCGTCCAGCGATTCGTCGATGGACAGCGCGCCCTCGTCGTCGACGTCGCCCGCGAGCTGCGCGACGGTGGTCTTCGTCGAGGCATCGGCGCGGCGCGTGATGGTGCCGCGCACGCCGGCGTATTCGGGGTGCTTGCCCAGCTGCACGACGGCCGTGCCGGGCAGGTCGTCGAAGCGGGCGTCCCACTGGCCGTACAGCGCCTGCAGCGGCAGATCGCGTGCGTCGGCGGGGCAGTTGGGGTCGCGGGGCGTTGCGCAACCGGCCGCCAGGGCGGCGGCGAGCAGCGCGACTGCGACCGTCGCCGTCGTCCTCATGGCGTGGCGGCGGCCTTGGCCGCGCTGTCCAGCGCCTTGCGTGCGAACTCGGCGCGCAGCGCCTTCAGTTTCTCGCGCGGGTCTTCCTTGGTCGTGGCCTTGTCCAGGCCCATCTCGGCGATGAAGCGGCTGGGCATGCAGGGCACCATGTCGCGGCCCTGCTTGCGTTTCTTGGTCCAGCTCACGGCCAGGCTGCGCTGGGCGCGCGTGATGCCCACGTACATGAGGCGGCGCTCTTCCTGCAGGCGCTGCGTGGTCTCGTCGCTCACCACCTTCTGGCGGCCGTTGTCGTCGTCGAGCTTGAAGGGCAGCAGGCCCTCGGTCACGCCGATGAGCATCACGTGCGGCCACTCGAGGCCCTTGGACGCATGCAGCGTCGAGAGCGTGACCACGTTCTGGTCCTGCTCGCGCTCGCTGATGGTCGACAGCAGCGAGATGGTCTGCGCCACCTCCAGCAGGCTCTTGTGTTCGTTCGGGTTCGTGTCGTCGGCGCCCGAGGCGTCGTCGAGCGAACCGCCGGCGCGTTGCGACATCCAGTCGACGAACTCCAGCACGTTGGTCCAGCGCGTGGCGGCCGCGGCCTCGCTGTCTTCGCCTTCGTACAGATGGCGCTCGTAGTCGATCTCCTTGAGCCACTCGAGCATGAAGGCGCGCGAGGCTTCGGCGCCCATGGTGCGGCGCGCGCGGTATTCCAGGTCGTTGATGTAGCGGCCGAACTCGTGCACGCCGTCGAGCGTGCGCTTGGGGATCACGCTCGGCAGCGACGGGCTGAACAGCGCCGCGAACAGGCTCAGCTTGTACTGGCTCGCGAAGCTGCCCAGGCTGGCCAGCGTGGTGTGGCCGATGCCGCGCTTGGGCGTGGTGATGGCGCGCAGGAACGCCGGGTCGTCGTCGTTGTTGACCCACAGGCGGAACCAGCCGCACAGGTCCTTGATCTCGGCGCGGTCGAAGAAGCTCTGGCCGCCCGACACCTTGTAGGGAATCTGCGCCTTGCGCAGCGCCTGCTCGAAGATGCGCGCCTGGTGGTTGGCGCGGTACAGGATCGCGAAGTCGCGGAACTCCTTGTACTGCTTGCCCTGCGACACCGTGTCGCCTGCGCGCAGGCTGATGATGCGCGCCACCGTGCGCTCGGCCTCGTGCAGCTCGGTGTCGGCATCGACGATGCGCACCGGCTCGCCTTCGCCGAGTTCGGAGAACAGCGTCTTCGGAAACAGCTTGGGGTTGGGGCCGATCACGTTGTTGGCCGCGCGAAGAATGGCGCTGGTGGAGCGGTAGTTCTGCTCCAGCTTGATGACCTTGAGCGTCGGGTAGTCGACCGGCAGCTTCTTCAGGTTGTCCAGCGTGGCGCCGCGCCAGCCGTAGATCGACTGGTCGTCGTCGCCCACGGCCGTGAACTGGCCGCGCTCGCCGGCCAGCGCCTTGAGCACTTCGTACTGCGTGGCGTTGGTGTCCTGGTATTCGTCGACCAGGATGTGGCCCAGCATGGCCTGCCACTTCGCGCGCACCTCGGGGAACTCGTACAGCAGCTTCAGCGGCATGCCGATGAGGTCGTCGAAGTCCACGCTCTGGTAGGCCTGCAGCCGCTCTTCGTACTGGACCATGATCTCGGCCGTGATGCGCTCGTTGTCGTCCACCGCGGCGGCCGCGGCCTGCGCAGCGTTCAGGCCCATGTTCTTCCACTTGCTGATCGTCCACTGCCAGATGCGCGCGGTGGCGATGTCGACGGTGCCGCCGCAGTCTTTCAATATCTTGGTGACGTCGTCGGCGTCCAGGATGCTGAAGGCCTTCTTCAGGCCCAGCACGTGGCCGTCTTCTCGCATCATGCGCACACCCAGTGCGTGGAAGGTGCACACCACCACCTTGCGCGCGTCGCGCCCGATCAGGTCCTTGGCGCGCTCGCGCATTTCGGCCGCCGCCTTGTTCGTGAAGGTGATGGCCGCGATGCGCTCGGGCTTCAGGCCCGACTGGATCAGCCGGCCGATCTTGTGCGTGATCACGCGCGTCTTGCCCGAGCCCGCACCTGCGAGCACCAGACAGGGACCGTGCATGTAGTTGACCGCTTCTTGCTGGGCGAGATTGAGACCGTGGGACATGGGGGAGGGGGAACCGGGAAAGCGGGAACGCGAAAAAGGCAGGAGGGGCCGCAGGGCGCGGCCGTCGCAAAGCGGGCAATGATACGGGCCCGGCTGCGGCCGTCCGTGTCAGCGGGCATCGCGCGACGAAGGAGGACGACAATGCCGGCGTGCTGCCTGTTTTTCTTGTTACTTTTCCTTTCTTCGCCCTGATCGCGGCCGGTTACGCCGCCGCCCGCACCCGCATCCTGCCGCTGGATGCGATCCCGGGGCTCAACACCTTCGTGCTGTATTTCGCGCTGCCCTGCATGCTGCTGCGCTTCGGCGCCGGCACGCCCATCGCGCAGCTGCTGGACGGCAGCGTTGCACTGATTTGGGGCATCTGCGCGCTGGCGGTGGTGGCGGGCGTGGTGCTGTTCACGCGCAATGCGCGCATCGGCTGGAACGACGCGGCCTTCGGCGCGCTGGTGGCGGCCTTTCCGAACACCGGCTTCATGGGCGTGCCGCTGCTGGTTGCGCTGCTGGGCGCGCAGGCGGCCGGGCCGATCATCATCACCATCGCGTTCGACCTGGTCGTGACCTCGTCGCTGTGCATCGCGCTGTCGCGGCTCGACGGCGCCGGCAGCGCGGGCCGGCACGGCGCCACGCTGGCCGCGCGCAAGGCACTGCGCGGCATCCTCGTGAACCCGATGCCGTGGTCGATCCTGCTGGGCGTGCTGCTGTCGGCGGTGCGCTGGCAGCTGCCCGGGCCGGTGGAGCGCACCATCGCCATGCTGGCCGACGCGGCCTCGCCGGTGGCGCTCTTCACCATCGGCGCGGTGCTGGCGCGTTCGGCGCTGCTGGCGCGCGAGCACGGCGCCAGCGCCATGGTGGCGGCGGCGATGGGCACTGGCGCCGGGCCCACGCCGAAAGCGCCGCTGGCCGACGTGCTGCCCGTGGTGCTCGTGAAGCTGGTGCTGCATCCGCTGGCGGTCTGGGCGCTGGGGCGCGGCGCCATCGCGCTGGGGCTGCCGCTGGCGCCCTCGGCGCTGGTCGTGATCGTGCTGGTCGCGGCGCTGCCGAGCGCGAGCAATGTGTCGATGCTGGCCGAGCGCTTCGGCGCCGACAACGGCCGCATCGCACGCATCATCCTGTGGACGACGGTGGCGGCGTTCTTCACCTTCCCGGTGGCGGTCGGCGCGCTGCGCTGACCGGGGGCGTTACTCGGTCAGCACGCCGAGCTTGTACGGATCGGCGTCGGAGAGCCGCTCGCACTTCGAGAAGTCGCGGCCCTGCGTGCCGTCGCAGTAGTAGGTGTTGTAGATGCGGCCGAACAGCGTCGGGCTGGCCGTGAAGAGCACGCCGTGGTCCGGCTGCCAGTTGTCCTTGGGGGCGGGCGCGGTGGCTTCCATCGGGCGGGCCGCGTCGGTGGTGCCG
>NZ_JBWKYF010000134.1:0-7248 GCF_059423605.1 Variovorax sp. GW460-12-1-14-LB1 | reverse complement strand
CCGAGGAGCCGCCCGGCAATCCGCCCCCGCCCGTGCTGCCCGTCGTGGCCTGCGCCGACCTGGCCGGCAAGAGCCTGCCCGACGCGCTCATCAGCCTGCCCACGCAGGGCGCCACCGTCACCAGCGCCACGCCCGTGGCCGCGGGCGACGCGGGCAACACGCTGGGCGATTACTGCCGCGTGCGCGGCACCATCGCGCCGGTCGATCCGGCCTCGCAGCTCATCCACTTCGCGGTCAACCTGCCCGAGCAGTGGAATCAGAAGACCATCCACTTCGGCGGCGGCGGCTTCGACGGCGTGCTCATCGACGGCACCGAGGTCATCCGCTTCGGCCCCGCCGGCAAGCCCGCGCCGCTGGCGCTGGGCTACGCCACCTACGGTGACGACTCGGGCCACCAGTCGAGCAGCATCACCGACGGCAAGTTCGCGGCCAACGACGAGCAGCTGGCCAACTACGGCGGCCAGTCGCTCAAGAAGACGCGCGACGTGGCGCAGGCGCTGGTGTTCGCGCGCTATGCGGTCAAGCCCAGGCACGCCTACTTCCTCGGCACCTCGACCGGCGGGCGCGACGCGCTGAGCTACATCCAGCGCTGGCCGCAGGACTACGACGGCGTGATCGCCAACGAGCCCGCGCTCAACTACACCGGCACGCGCCTGTCGAACGTGGCGGTGGGCCGCGCGCTGTACAACGACGGCGGCAAGGGCTGGCTCAACCTGACGGAGACGCTGCTGGTGCAGAAGGCCGCGATGCAGGCCTGCGACAAGCTCGACGGCGCCATCGACAACATCGTGAGCAATGTGGAGAGCTGCCGCCAGCTGAACACGCAGATCCTCGCGTCGCTGCGCTGCCCCAACGGCGCGGACACGGCCGACACCTGCCTGTCGGACGCACAGATTGACACGGTGCACGCCATCGAATCGCCGCTGGAGTTCACGAGTTATTCGCTCGCCAACGGCGTGAAGCGCGCGGGCGGCTACAACCTCCTCGAAGGCGCACTGGTGGCCGGCCCGTACACCACGCGCGACCTCGGCACG
The DNA here is from genome assembly GCF_059423605.1 of Variovorax sp. GW460-12-1-14-LB1. Lineage (NCBI taxonomy): Bacteria > Pseudomonadati > Pseudomonadota > Betaproteobacteria > Burkholderiales > Comamonadaceae > Variovorax > Variovorax sp. GW460-12-1-14-LB1. Next base: position 6,214 of record NZ_JBWKYF010000134.1, on the reverse strand, counting down.
CGCAAGACGCCGGGCAACCCCGCCACCTCGGCCGACGCCAACATGTACGTCACGGGCGACCAGTGGGTGAAGTTCTTCGTCACGCGCGATGCCGGTTTCAACACGCTCACCTTCGATCCGCAGAACCCCGGCACGTACGCCGCGCGCGTGACCGAGGTGTCGAAGCTCACCGACGCGACCGATCCGAACCTCGCGCCCTTCTTCGCGCGCGGCGGCAAGCTGATCATGCTGCACGGCTTGGCCGACGAGGTGATCAGCCCCAACTCGACCATCGACTACTACCGGCAGCTCGTCGCCACGCTGGGCCAGGCCGCGGTCACGCAGAACGTGCGCTTCTACACCGTGCCCGGCATGGGCCACGGCACCGGCAGCTTCATTCCCAACTGGGACTCGCTTGCGGCGCTCGAAGGCTGGGTCGAAGCCGGCCTCGCACCCGTCACGCCCGTGGCGGTGGACGCCGTGGCCGGCAGCTACGGCCGCACGCGCCCGCTGTGCCAGTTTCCGTCGTGGCCCAAGTACCGCGGCAGCGGCAGCCTCGATGCGGCCGTCAACTACAGCTGCGTGACCGAGGTCGGCGACCCGCTCGCTTGCCCCAACCTGCCGGCGAGCGCCACGCGCTACAAAGGCGGCAACAGCTTCGGCGAGGAACTGCAGGTGCAGATCGACCCGGCCACCCTGGCCTACACCGTGACCATCGATGCGAGCCACGAACCCACGCGGGTCGGCACGCAGCGCAGCGGATCGCTCGTGTCGCAGGGCAGCTGCAGCTACACGAGCGGCGAGAGCGGGGCGGTGTTCAGCTTCGGCGCCGGCGGCGTGCTGCTAGGCGGCGTGAACCCGCCGAGCGGCAGCGGCTTCTCGCCGCTGGTGGCATTCCAGAACACCTTCCAGAATGTGTCGCCGTCGACGGACTTCCGCTCGGTGTCGCTGATCTTCAATGCGGCCGGCGTGGAACAGCTCGGCGCGGGCACCACGGCGGCGTTCTCGTCGGCGGGGCGGCTGCGGAATGCGGGCACCTTCCAGTTCTGCCGCAGCCCGGCGTCGAACAGCTTCATGACCTACGACCAGACCTGCAAGAACACCGAGAAGGGCTACCTGAGCTACAGCACGGCGCGCGGCGCCTTCGACATGTACACGACCTCGACCTCGTCGAGCGGCACCGCCGAGACCGAGGGCGGCACGCTCACCGGCTCGGTGGTGATCGGGCTGGTCAACGGCGTATCGACACCGCTGTACCTGCGGCGCGTGGCCACCGCCGTGCCGGCGGGCGACACGAGCAGCGGCGCGGCCACCGTCATCCAGCCGGGCCTGCGCCTGCTCGCGGTGCAGCAGACCCTCATGCCCGGCGCGGCCGACGGCAGCTATGCCATGGCCAGCGTGAAGGGCGAGAGCCGCGAAGCCACCGTGGTCGGCACGGCCTTCAACCTCGGCGGCGCGGCCACCACGCTGGGCTACGACACCCCGGTGCTCGGCGTGGCGCAGGCCGGCGCCGGCCGGCCGGGCCATCTCATCTTCAACAGCGGCGTCGTGGCCTTCGTCTCCACCGATGGGGCGAACGCGACGCTGGACCTCGGAGTACGCCATTGAAAAAATACCTCTCGCAACTTGCCGCCTTCGCTTGGCTGGGCACCGCGCCGCTGCTGTCCGCGCACGCGGCACCCGCCACTGCGCCCAAGCCCACGGCCTGCCCGTCGCCCGTGCCCGAGACCGCGCGCTGCTACACCGGTGAAGACGGCGTGGGCTCGTTCTACTGGATCGCCATTCCCAAAGACTGGCAGCGCGGCGTGCTCGTGATGCACGCGCACGGCGGCCCCGAGACCGGCGCGCCCAAGCTCGCGCGCAGCGAGGAGGACCTGAAGCGCTGGGCCGTCACCGTGAAGGCCGGCTATGCCTGGGCCGGCTCCACCTACCGGCGCGGCGGCTATGGCGTGACGATGGCGGCGCAAGACACCGAGCGACTGCGGCAGATCGTCGTGCGCCACTTCGGCACGCCCCAGCGCACGCTGCTGCACGGGCAGAGCTATGGCGCGGGCGTGGCGGCGAAGGCGGCCGAGCTCTATGCGCCGGTGGGCGATGCGAAGAGTCCCTACGACGGCCTGCTGCTCACCAGCGGCGTGCTCGGTGGCGGCAACAGCGCCTACGATTTCCGGCTCGACCTGCGCGTGGTGTACCAGTACGTCTGCCGAAACCATCCCAAGCCCGACGAGCCGCAGTACCCGCTGTGGATGGGCCTGCCGATGGACGCGAAGCTCACGCGCGCGGACCTCGCGGCGCGCGTCAAGGACTGCACCGGCGTCGGCACACCGGCCGCGCAGCGCACGCCCGAGCAGGCGGCGCGACTGAAGACGATTCTCTCGGTCGTGAAGATCCCCGAACGCGCGCTCGTCGGCCACCTCAACTGGGCGACGTGGCTGTTCCAGGACCTCGTGCAGCAGCGCCTGCAGGGCCGCAACCCCTTCGGCAACATCGGCGTGGTCTACAGCGGCTCGAGCGACGATGCGGCGCTCAATGCCGGCGTGCTGCGCTACGCCGCGGACCCGCAGGCCCAGGGCGCGCTCGCGGCCGACAGCCAGCCCACCGGCCGCACCTCGCTGCCCACCGTGGGCCTGCATGCCATCGACGACCCCACGGCGTTCGTCGAACTCGAGAATGCCTACCGCCGCATCCGCGACGCAGCCGGCACCGGCGGCAACCTCGTGCAAAGCTTCAGCGCCGAGCGCGAGCACAGCTACCTCAGCGACTCGGAATACCCCGCGCTCTTCGGCGCGCTGCTCGACTGGATCGACAAGGGCGAGAAGCCCACGCCCCAGAGCCTCGCGCAACGTTGCGCGTCGCTCATGCCGCGCTACGACACCGACGGCAAGAACGGCTGCCACATCAAACCCGAGTGGCAACCCCCGACGCTCGAAAGCCGTGTGCCTTCGCGCGCCCCCTGAATTTCTTTTTGACCTTGACGGAGACCCCCATGAAAAAACTGTTCGCCCTTGCGGCGATGGCCCTGGCAGTGTGCGCCCACGCGCAGGACTTTCCCGCGGGCAAGCCCGTGACCATCGTCGTGCCCTTCGCGGCCGGCGGCCCGACCGACCGCGTCGCGCGCGACCTCGCCGAGGCGCTGCGCAAGCCGCTGGGCGGCGCCAGCGTCATCATCGACAACGTGCCCGGCGCGGGCAGTTCCATCGGCGCGGCCAAGGTCGCGCGCGCCAACCCCGACGGCTACACGCTGCTGCTCAACCACATCGCGATGGCGACCGTGCCGACGCTGGTGCGCAACGTGCCGTTCAAGGTCGAGACCGACTTCGAGTACCTGGGCATCGTCAACGACGTGCCCATGACGCTCATCGCCAAGCCCAGCCTGCCGGCCACCAACTACAAGGAGCTGACCGCCTGGATCGCCGCCAACAAGGGCAAGATCAACCTGGGCAACGCAGGCATCGGCTCGGCCTCGCACCTGTGCGGTTTGCTCTACCAGAGCGCCACGAAGACCGAGATGACACCCGTGCCTTACAAGGGCACGGCGCCCGCCATCACCGACCTGATCGGCGGCCAGATCGACCTGCTGTGCGACCAGAGCACCAACACCTCGCCGCAGATCGAGGCGAAGAAGGTCAAGGCCTATGCCGTGACCACGCCCAAACGCCTGACCACGCCGCTCTTGAAAGACCTTCCCACGCTCGACGAGGCCGGCCTGAAGAACTTCCAGGTGACGATCTGGCACGGCCTGTACGCGCCCAAGGGCACGCCCGCGCCGGTGCTCAAGAAGATCAGCGATGCGCTGAAGGCGGCACTGAAGGACGCCGATTTCATCAAGCGCGAGGAAGCACTCGGCGCCGTGGTCGCCACCGACGGCCGCATCGAGCCCGAGGGGCACAAGAAGTTCGTGGCGGCGGAGATCGCGAAGTGGAGCCCGATCATCAAGGCGGCGGGGGTGTACGCGGACTGAGCTTGTCGGCCGCGCGCATCGCGCTCAGAGCCCGTGGATGGCAACGGTGGCCCAGAAGGCGACCCACACGCCGATCAGCCCCAGCAGCGCCATGACGGTGACGTAGGCAATGAAGTACGTCACGCGTCTTGCGATGCTGGGGGTGGCTGGAACCTGCCACCAGTAGATCAACCCTGCCCACAAGAGCAGGGCGCAGGCGACGAGGGCTACACCGGTCCCTGTCAATGTCAGGACCTGGCGTCGCGCCAGGCCGGTGAGCAGGACATTGAGGACCGGGATCGAAACGACCCACGTCAGCACGCTCAGCACCAGCCGCAGGCCGGCATTCATCGAATCGCGTCGCGCGGTGCTGCGTGAGTTCTGTACTGTCATTTTTCTCTCCCTGTTGGACCGTTGTGGCCTCCTCAAAATCTTAGGGAGAGCTGTCTCATGCACATACAGCAGGTCGCGCTGGAATCAGCAATGACCGTGACGCAAGTAGTTTGCTTGCCGTGGCAATCGCAAACCGATCGTGAACGAGTTAGCCCCACCGCATCGAATGCACCAGGGCGCAGCTCAGAGCCATTACCCTCGTCGATCCTGTTCATCAGAAATCGGCTCCATGAGCTTCAGCATCTACTACGACGCAAGACGAGACAGTCCCCTGACCCGCGAGGAAGCGCAGCGCCTGGACGCGATCGTGGCTGCCTTCGACAAAGTCGACGAAGCCGACCGCCATGCGCATTCAGGTAAGGGCCTCAACTGGGAGACCTTCACGCTCTACGAGGCGTCCGGACTCACCGGGGGAAAGGTACTGGAAGGCGCCACGAAACTCCCCGACAACAAGGCGTTCGCCATGCACAAGGGGGCCAGCCACTGGGTGGCCTGCCTCAACCGGATTCGCCGCGAAGTGCTGCCGGATGCCAGGTGGAGCGTGAGCATCGATGACAGGATGCTGCTCTGGAACGACAAGAGCGGCTGGCACGACGAGGCATCGGACGGGCTGGCGACGCTCTGGCTGGGCTGCCTGTTGAGCGCGCCGTTCCGACGGTTCACGAAGTGAGCGGATAACCGTCGGGCGTGGCTCTGCCAGACCGCGTCAGAACGTCCCCGGCAACAGGATGTCCGACTTCACATCGTCGATCTGCGTACGACCGCAGAAGGCCATCGTGATGTCCAGTTCCTTGTGGATGATCTGCAGTGCGCGCGTCACGCCTTCCTGGCCGTAGGCGCCCAGGCCGTACAGGAAGCTGCGGCCGATCAGCGTGCCGCGCGCGCCGAGCGCGCGGGCCTTGAGCACGTCCTGGCCGCTGCGCACGCCGCCGTCCATCCACACCTCGATCTGGCTGCCCACGGCATCGGCGATGGCCGGCAGCGCGGCGATGGAGGACGGCGCGCCGTCGAGCTGGCGGCCGCCATGGTTCGACACGATGAGCGCGTCGGCGCCGCTGGCCACGGCCAGGCGCGCGTCTTCCTCGTCCATGATGCCCTTGAGGATCAGCTTGCCGCCCCAGCGCTTCTTGATCCATTCGACGTCCGCCCAGCTCAGGGCCGGGTCGAACTGTTCGGCGGTCCACGACGACAGCGACGACAGGTCTTTCACGCCCTTGGCGTGGCCGGCGATGTTGCCGAAGGTGCGGCGCTTGGTGCCCAGCATGCCCATGCACCAGCGCGGCTTGGTCGCCAGGTTGATGAGGTTCTTGATGGTGGGCTTGGGCGGCGTCGACAGGCCGTTCTTGATGTCCTTGTGGCGCTGGCCGAGGATCTGCAGGTCGAGCGTGAGCTGCAGCGCCGACACGTTGGCGGCCTTGGCGCGGTCGATCAGGCGTTCGATGAAGTCGCGGTCCTTCATCACATACAGCTGGAACCAGAAGGGGTGACGGTCGGTGTTCTCGGCGATGTCTTCCAGCGAGCAGATGCTCATGGTCGAGAGCGTGAACGGAATGCCGAAGGCCTTGGCCGCGCGCGCGCCCAGGATTTCGCCGTCGGCGTGCTGCATGCCGGTCAGGCCGGTGGGCGCGATGGCCACGGGCATGGCGACCTCCTGGCCGATCATGGTGGTGCGGGTGGAGCGGCCTTCCATGTTCACGGCCACGCGCTGGCGCAGCTTGATCTTTTGAAAATCGCTCTCGTTGGCGCGGTAGGTGCCCTCGGTCCAGGCGCCGGAGTCGGCGTAGTCGTAGAACATCTTCGGCACGCGCCGCTGGGCGATCGCCCGCAGGTCTTCGATGCAGGTGATCTTGGAAAGGTCGGGCACGGGGGAGGTCTCCTGGCTGGTGTTATGGGGGGCAGGGC
>NZ_JBWKYF010000133.1:0-7512 GCF_059423605.1 Variovorax sp. GW460-12-1-14-LB1 | reverse complement strand
CTCGCTGCCGGGGGATGCTTGCATATGGCGGCGGATTTTACGGGGCGGCTCCGGCCGCCTTTCGAGAGGCCTGTAGGACCATTTCGCCGGATAAACGTTTTGTGACGGCGTGTCCAAACCAGTGTGTAACATGTGGCCCGTGAAACGCCGGGGAGAAACTTTTTACCCGGAAACCTCTCCGAACCGCATGAACAAGCCGTTGCCAGATCTTTCCCCAACTCCTTCTTCATCGTTGATTGCACGCCGCAGCCTCATCGCGGCCCTTGCTGCCTCTCCCATGCTTCCCGCCATGGCCCAGTTCCGGGTCGAGGTGTCGGGCGTGGGGCTGACGCAGTTGCCGATCGCGCTCGTGCCTTTCCGGGGGCAGGACGCCTCGCCCCAGAAGATTTCCGACATCGTCCAGGCCGACCTCGAACGCAGCGGCCAGTTCCGCGGCGTCGATGCCTCGGGCCAGGCGCTCGACGAGTCCTCGCGCCCCGACCTCGCCCTGTGGCGCCAGCGCACCGCCGACTCGCTCGTGGTGGGCAGCGTGAGCCGGCTTGGCGACGGCCGCTACGACGTGCGCTTCCGCCTGTGGGACGTCGTGAAAGACCGCGACCTCGGCGGCCAGAGCTACACCGTGCCGCAGGGCGACCTGCGCCTGGCGGCCCACCGCATCGCCGACTACGTGTACGAGAAGCTGACCGGCGAGAAGGGCATCTTCTCGACCCGTATCGCCTACGTCACCAAGGGCGGCAGCCGCTACTCGCTGTGGGTGGCCGACGCCGACGGCGAGAACGCACAGGCGGCGCTCGCCAGCCCCGAGCCGATCATCTCGCCCTGCTGGTCGTCCAACGGCCAGCAGCTGGCGTATGTGTCCTTCGAGTCGCGCAAGCCCGTGGTCTACGTGCACAACGTGGCCAGCGGCCAGCGCCGGTTGCTCGCCAACTTCAAGGGCTCCAACAGCGCCCCGGCCTGGGCGCCCGACGGCGGCTCGCTGGCCGTCACGCTCAGCCGCGATGGCGGCTCGCAGCTGTACACCATCCCGGCCAGCGGCGGCGAACCGCGCCGCCTCACCCAGAGCTCGAGCATCGACACCGAGCCGGTGTACTCGGCCGACGGCAGCACGATCTACTTCGTGAGCGACCGCGGCGGCGCGCCCCAGATCTACAAGATGAGCGCCAGCGGGGGCAACCCGACGCGGGTCACCTTCAGCGGCACCTACAACATTTCTCCATCTGTCAGCGGCGATGGCCGGTGGTTGGCCTACATCTCGCGGGTCGGCGGTGCGTTCAAACTCCACGTGATGGAGTTGGCCAGCGGCAATGTCGCCGCGATCACCGACACCACGGCCGACGAGAGCCCGAGCTTCGCACCCAACAGCAAGCTGATCGTCTATGCCACGCACCTGCAGGGTCGCGAGGCGCTCATGACGACCACGCTGGACGGAAAGATCAAGGCCCGCCTCGCGGGCCAGGCGGGAGACATCCGTGAACCGGACTGGGGTCCGTTTCAAAAGCAATAAGCATTGACCAGATAAATTTACTTGAGGAGTTCGCAAATGTTGAAACGTACGATCTATTCGCTCGCCATCGTGGCGCTCATCGCCGGTTGCTCGTCGGGCACCAAGCTCAACGAAACGCCGGTCACCGACCGCAGCGGCACGGCCGGCGGCCAGCAAGGCGGCGCAACCGCCGTGGCCCCGGTGACCATCGACCCCAACGCCAACACGGCGCAAGGTCCGGTCGGCGTGGCACGCATCGTGTACTTCGACTACGACAGCTACACGGTCAAGCCCGAGTTCCAGTCGGTGATCGACGGCCATGCACGCTTCCTCAAGGGCGCCACGCAACGTCGCATCTCGATCGAAGGCCACACCGACGAGCGCGGCGGCCGCGAGTACAACCTGGCCCTCGGCCAGAAGCGTTCCGAAGCCGTGCGCCGTGCGCTCACGCTGCTGGGCGTGAACGACAGCCAGATCGAAGCCGTGAGCTTCGGCAAGGAAAAGCCCGCAGCCCAAGGCTCGGGCGAAGAAGTGTGGGCGCAGAACCGCCGCGCTGAAATCCGCTACACCCGGTGATGCAACCACGTGCCCTGTGGCGAGGCGCGGCCCTCGCCGCCGCCTTGTTCTGCGCGTCGGCCGGCTCGCAGGCTGCGCTGTTCGAGGACGACGAGGCGCGCCGCGCCATCCTCGATCTGCGCCAGCGCGTCGAAGCCATGCGCCAGCAGACCGACCAGCGCCTGGCCGACGAAAACGGCCAGCTGCGTCGCAGCCTGCTCGACCTGCAAAGCCAGATCGAGCAGATGCGCGGTGAACTGGCACGCATGACCGGCCAGAACGAGCAGCTCACGCGCACGCTGAGCGAGATGCAGTCGCGCCAGACCACCATCGACGACAAGCTCAAGCAGAACGAGCCCTCCAAGGTCTCGATCGACGGCCGCGAGTTCAACGCCGATCCGAAGGAAAAGGCCGACTTCGAAGCCGCCCTGGGCGTCTTCCGCTCGGGCCAGTTCGCACAGGCCCAGACCGCCTTCGCCGAGTTCGTGAAGCGCTACCCGCAAAGCGGCTACAACGCGTCCGCGCTGTTCTGGCTCGGCAATGCGCAGTACGCCACGCGCAACTACAACGAAGCCATCGCCAATTTCCGCTCGATGCTCTCGCTCGCGCCCGACCATGCCAAGGCGCCCGAAGCCGTGCTGTCGATCGCGAACTGCCAGATCGAACTGAAGGACACGCGCGCCGCACGCCGCACGCTGGAAGACCTGACCAAGGCCTACCCGCAGTCGGAAGCCGCACAGGCCGGCCGCGAGCGTCTGTCGCGCCTGCGTTGATGCAATGACCGTTTCGGCGGAGCTTTCCGCTTGAGCGCTTCACCCGAAGCCTCCTCGCTCCCCATGGCCGCCGCGGATGTCCTCACCGACACCGCGGCGCCTGACTTTGCACGCCGCTTCGGCGGACTCGAGCGCCTGTACGGCGTGGCCGGTGCCGCGCGCATCCGTCACGCGCATGTACTCGTCGTCGGCATCGGCGGCGTGGGCTCGTGGGCGGTCGAGGCGCTGGCACGCAGCGGGGTGGGGCGACTGACGCTCATCGACCTCGACCACGTGTCGGAGTCGAACATCAACCGCCAGATCCACGCGCTCGACTCGACCGTCGGGCAGGCCAAGGTCGAGGCCATGCGCGAGCGCATCGCGCAGATCAACCCCGACTGCCAGGTGCTCGCCATCGACGAGTTCGTCGAGCCCGACAACTGGGCTTCGCTGCTCGAGACCGCGCAGGCCGCCCACGGGCCGGTCCATGCCGTCATCGACGCCTGCGACCAGGTGAAGGCCAAGCTCGCCATGGCCGCCTGGGCGCGCACCGTGTCGCGCAGCACCGCATTCATCACGGTCGGTGCGGCGGGTGGCAAGCGGCAGGCGCACAAGGTCGACATCGACGACCTGTCGCTCGTCACCCACGACCCGCTGCTGGCCCAGCTTCGCCAGCGGCTGCGCAAGCTGCACGGCGCGCCGCGCGAAGGCCGCAAGATCGGCCTGGCCTGCGTGTTCAGCCGCGAGAGCGTGGCACCGCCCGATGCGTCCTGCCAGATCGATGCGGGCGACGGTTCGCTCAACTGCCACGGCTACGGATCGGTGGTCAGCGTGACCGCCACCTTCGGACAATGTGCGGCAGGGTGGGTGCTCGACGAAATTGCGAGAAACACCACGCTATAATCCAAGGCTTTGCTGGATTCAACGTCGGCAAGAAGCAAGAAAAATGGTTCCGGGACGTTAGCTCAGTTGGTAGAGCAGCGGACTTTTAATCCGTTGGTCACTGGTTCGAATCCAGTACGTCCTACCAGAACCCCCCAATCAATCCTCATGTGCTGCAAGCACCTGAGGATTTTTTTATGGGCGGCGCGCGCCCCCACGCACGATCACCCCTGGGGGCCGTGGTTGATCATGTCCCGGTGAATCAGCCAGCGGCCTTCCACCTTGCGCCACAGCACGAGGTAGCGTCCGCTGTCTGCCGTGACCTTCGTGCCCTCCGGCGTCGCCGCCTGGAGCTCATACGCGCCGACCTCCGAGGCCTCGTGCTCGTTCCCCTCGACATCGAGCGAGACGAAGCTCGCGGCCACGATGCCCTGGGCGAAGACGCCTTCGAAGAAGCGCGCAATCTCTTCATGGCCCTTGAAGGTGGGCGCGTCCTCGGGCAGGAGTTGCGCATCCTGCGTGTAGAGCGCCAGGGCGTCGGGAAGGCGCCGGCTGGCGATGGCGCGGGCCAGCGCGTCCTCTTGCTGCTGGATCTGTTGAATCAAGGTCATGGTGTTTCCGTGGTTGAAGAAGCGGGAGTGAAGACGTGTTCGTGGACGACGTGGCCGTCGACCAGCGTCAGGAGGCTGTGGGTCGCCGGAATCTCCGACGGCGCGATCGAGAACAGGTCCTGGGACAGCACGGCCAGATCGGCGCAGGCGCCGGGCACCAGGCGGCCCTTGTGCTCACCCAGCCCTTCGGCCACCGCGCCGCCGTGCGTGTAGGCCCTCAGGGCGTCTTCCATGCTGGCAGCCTCGTCGGGCCTGGCCGGATGCACCACGGCGGCATACAGGCCGAGGAAGGGGTTCAGCGGCCCGTCGGAGCCCAGGGCCACCGGAATGCCGGCGCCGAATAGCGAGCGGAAAGCCGCAAAGGGCGTGTCGGCACCGAAGCGCGCTGAATACAGATCGCCGAACAGGAAGTGCGAAGGGTTCTGCACCACCGTCACGCCCAGAGCTTTCGTGCGGTCGATCTGCGCGGGCGTGATGCCGTCGGCATGCTCGATGCGCAGGCCGGGGTCGCGCCAGTCCACATCGGGGCCGAAGGACTCCGCGCATGCGAGCACCGTCTCCAGCGTCTGCGCGCCGATCGCGTGCAGCAGCAGCGGTTCGCGCGCGGCGATGCTTTCGCGCAGCATCTCGCGCACGTCGGATGCCGCAAAGTTCTCGCGCCCCTGGGTCGTCGGATCGTCGCCGTAGGCACGGCCGATGGCCGAGGCCCGTTCGACGGGCGTGCCGTCGAGAATCCATTTGGTGCCGTCCACGCGGATGCGCGGAGCGACCTGGCGCGGCAGCTCCCGGCCTTCGCTCACCAGGCGCCCCTGCGGCCCCGACGGCGGAAAGCGGATCACCCGCACCTTGATCGGCAGGTCGGCGGCCTTCAGCATCTCGACGTAACGGGCCGCGGGCGTCCACGACATGTTCTGCAAGGTGGTGATGCCCCAGCGCACGCAATCGGCCGCCAGCGCGCGAAGGCTGTCCACGCCCTCGTCGCGCGTGGCCATGGACGCGAAGGTGCGCTGCGGCGCCCATTGCGCGTACTCGTTAATGCGCCCCGACAACCGCCGGGTGCCCGCCACGCGTTCGTAGGTGCCGCCCAGCGGATCGGGCTCGTCGTCCGAGATGCCCAGCCGTTGCAACGCGGCGCTGTTCACCACGTTGGTGTGGTTGGTCATGCCCAGCAGGATGACCGGGTGCCGGGGCGCCAGCGCGTCGAGCGCGTCGCGCGTCACCGAGCGGTCGATCGACAGCCCGATGCCCATCACCCCGTAGATCCAGGTGCCCGCCGGCGAGCCTGCGACAGCCTCCTCGATCATCGGTGCCACCTGCGCGAAGCCGGGGTCCACGACCGGATCGACCGGCAGCCGGATGCCCGCGGGGTCGGGCGTGTGGTGCATGTGCGCATCGTTGAAACCGGGAATCACCAGGCGCCCCTGCAGCTCGATGACTTCGGTGCGTTCGCCGATCCAGGCCTCGATCTCGGCGCGCGTGCCGGTGGCGACGATGCGGCCTTCGTCGATGGCGAGCGCCTCGCACCACGGATGCGTGCGGTCGGCCGTGAAGATGCGCCCGCCGGACAGCACGCGCTCGGCGCCCCCTGGCGCCTTGGAAGGGCCACCGCGCCTTCGAACGAGCGGTGCCGCACCGTCGCTGCCAGCGGCCGGCAAAGCCGCGCCCGAGAGGCCCAGCGGTTGCGCCTGCCAGGCAGCGGCCATGCACGTCCACAGCATCGGTCGGGTGAGCGGTGCGGGCTGTCGCCAGTCGGCATCGTGCGCTGCGCGGTGCACGTCGTGGAGCAGCTGAAGAAACGCCGCGCGCGGGATGCAGCAGGCGCAGCGGTAGTGCGCACTGTTCTTCTTCGCGGGCGAGGGCGCCGGCAGGGGTGGCATGGCCACCGGCAGTGCGGCGTGCGGATGAAGGGCGGTCATGAAGCGGGCTCACTCTCACGGGATGACGGACGGCCAGCGTAGAGAGGCGGGGCGCCCGCGCACAGACAAACTGCTGTCAATTCCGGCCATCGACCACACGCGACGGCAGGCCGGGGCCTGCCCTTCTCGCGTTCCCGCGGGGCAGCACGTACGATCCGAAAGCACGCGCGGCCCCGCCCCTCCGATCGGCGCTGCGCTCCCTGGAGCACCTCGATGACACACCCCGCCGACAGCCACCTCGTGGTGATCCTCGCGTTCGACGAGGTGACGGCCTCCGACATCACCGGCACCGCCGATGTCTTCGCCATGGCGACGCGCTACTTTCTCGGCAGCGCCACGCTGGGCTACCGCATCGCGATCGCATCCATCGGTGGCCAGCCGATCCGCACGTCATCGGGCATCTGCATGGCCACCGAGCCCTTGTCGCAGATCGCCACTGAGCGCATCGGCACCCTGGTCGTGCCCGGCGGCGGGCCGCCCGCGGACCCGCCGATTCCCGCCGACCTGGTGGCGTGGCTGGCGCGCGAAGGCCGCCAGGTGCCCCGCATCTGCGGCATCTGCACCGGCACCTTCCTGCTGGCGGAAGCGGGCTTGCTCATGAACAAGCGGGTCACCACGCACTGGCAGGCTGCCCGGGTGATGGCCGAGCGCTATCCGCAGGGCCGCATCGAGGCCGACCACATCTACTCGCGCGATGGCGAACTGTGGACGTCGGCGGGCTTCACCGCCGGGCTCGACCTTGCGCTGGCCGTGCTCGAGGAAGACCACGGCTACGAGATCGCGATGGAAGCCGCGCGCTCCTTCGTGACTTTTCTCAAGCGCCCGGGCCATCAGTCCCAGTTCTCAGCGGCGCTGTCGTCGCAGATCGCCGGCGACCGCGGCTTCAGCAAGCTGCACGCATGGCTCATGGAGCACCTGGCCGACGAGCTGAGCGTGGAAACGCTGGCCGACTGCGTGGGCATGGCGCCTCGCACCTTTGCGCGCCGCTACACCGAGCAGGTCGGCCGCACGCCGGCCAAGACGATCGAGGCCTTCCGCATCGAGGCCGCATTGCGCTCGCTCGCCGAGCCGGCGCTGAGCCTGAAGAAGATCGCGCGCGACTGCGGATTCGGAGACGAGCAGAACATGCGGCGCTCGTTCGTGCGCGTGCTGGGCGTCGGGCCGGACAGCTACCGGCACTCGGAAGCTGTCGGAACCGCTGCTGCGCTCAACTAGGGCCTGTTCACCCTATTTCTGGCGTCGCGTTGGCTGGCAAAGGGGCTGGCTGCAAGGCGCCCGTGCGCAGCAAGGCTGAAGCCTTGCAAGCGCGGGCA